>JBEKDK010000025.1:0-36017 GCA_050014395.1 Candidatus Acidiferrales bacterium
CGGCGGCTGTTTCGAGTTACGCGTAGGGCGCCGCGAGGTTTCAGGATTTTCGTATTTGATTTTGCGGGTGCCCCATGTTCGCCTGGATTTTAGGGGCGAACGTGGGGTTCTCGATTTAACCTGGGCTAACTCGAATACAAATTCGAAGACCCCATCTTTGTCCGCCACGGCGGACAAAGATGGGGCACCCCAACCCTCATAACACAGCACGCAAACCCTCATCACCTAGCACCCAAGGATTCAGAGTCACGCCCATAGTTTGTGCGCGGCGCGCGAGTGTTCGAGAATGTTCACGCCAAGTGGAAGACTTCGAGGAGCGGCGCCATCTGCTCGTCGGCGTGGCGGCCGGGGACGCCCTCGAAGAAATCGGCCATTTCGGTTTGCCAGCGTGCGTTCACTTCGGTGAGCGCCATCTGATCGAGGGCGCGCTGAAAATCCGGCGTCTCAACGTAACCCACCAGCAGGCCATCGTCGCGCAAGAAGAGGGAATAGTTGTACCAACCGGCTTTGTGCAAAGCCTCGCGCATTTCCGGCCATATGGATTCGTGGCGGCGCTTGTATTCGTCAAGGCGATCGCGTTTCACTTGCAGCAGAAAACAGACTCGCTTCAGCGGGTCGGTGGGCATCTGGACTTCACTCCTCCTAGAAGATCAGGCCGTAAGAAAAATCCGGCGCGGCGCGCAAGAATGAAAGGCGCGGTCACTTTCGGCGCGCGCGTGCGGCAAACGGCGGCGATGATATCACAATTAAACTTCCGCGCTTTCTGACGGCGCGCGCGACCCGCGTTTCCCTATCGAATCGTCTTTCCGCTTGCGCGCTCCACTGGGCCGCCCTAGACTTGCGTTCGCCTGAGCGGACCGCAGATACTCCGCAGAAGATTCGCGGTAATTATGCCTTCAACCACTCGAGACGCTACCTGTGTGGCTTTCGATCTCGGCGCCGAAAGCGGCCGCGCCATCCTGGCCTGGCTTCGCTCCGGAAAACTTTCCATCGAGGAAATCCGCCGCTTTCGCAATGAGCCGGTGCTCTACAACGGCGGCTTGCATTGGGATGCGCCGCGGCTGTGGTTTGAAATGCAGGCTGCATTCGCCACGCTCGGCGCAGGCGGCGTTGACCGCCTCGATTCGGTCGGCGTGGACACGTGGGGCGTGGATTACGCGCTGCTGGGCGAAAACGGCACGCTGCTAGGAAGCCCGACGCATTATCGCGAGGCGCGCACCGAGGTGATGGAGCGCGTGCAGAAACAACTGACGCGCGAATATATTTATCGCACCACCGGCATCCAATTTTTGCCGTTCAATACGCTGTATCAATTGGCGGCAGCGGCCGAGCGCACGCCGCGATTGCTTGCGCTTGCCGAGCACCTTCTCACGATGCCCGATCTATTCAATTTTTGGATGACGGGCAAAGCGGTTTGCGAGCGCACTAACGCATCCACCACGCAGTTCGTGGACATTCATAGGCGCGCGTGGTCCACCGAACTGCTTGCGAAGCTTGGCATACCGACGCATTTTCTTGCGCCGCTTGTCGAGGCCGGGACGATCCTGGGGCCGCTGCTGCCCGCGGCTGCGGGGCGAGGCGCGCTGGCTGGGCGCGACGATCACGCGCTCGCGCGCACCGTTGTCGTCGCGCCGGCGTGCCATGACACCGGCTCGGCGTTCGCCGCGGTGCACTCCGGCGGGGGCACGGCGCTGCTGAGTTCGGGCACGTGGTCACTGCTGGGGACGGAGTGCGCGAAGCCCGTCGTCAGCGACGAGGCATTGAAACTGAACTTCACGAATGAAGGCGGCGTGCTCGGCACCGTGCGCTTGCTCAAAAATATTACCGGCATGTGGCTGCTCGAGGGTTGCCGCCGTTCTTGGCACGGCCGCGGGCAGGAAATTTCGCACGCGGATTTGCTGGCCCACGCTGAAGCCGCGCCGCCGCTGCGCCATTTGCTCGATCCGGACGATGCGTCATTCAGCTTGCCGCCGGATATGCCCGCTGCGATCGACGCTTTCTGCCGGCGCACGGGCCAAAACGCGCCCGCGAGTCCCGGAGCGTATGCGCGCGCGGTGCTGGAAAGCTTGGGACTGAAATATCGCGTGGTGCTGGAATCGCTGGAGATTCTGGCGGGGCAAAAATTCGCGGAAGTGCGGATCGTGGGCGGAGGCTGCCAGAACGCGCTGCTGAATCAATTCGCCGCGGACGCCACGGGGCGGCGCGTGGTCGCGGGGCCGATCGAGGCGACGGCGCTGGGCAACATCGCGATGCAACTTGTGGGCACCGGCGCCGTGGGGGATTTGGCTGCGGCGCGCGAGCTGATCGCCGAAAGTTTTCCGGCGCGCATTTTTGAGCCGAAATCGACCGCGCTGTGGGACAATGCCTACCGCAATTTCAAGGCGCTCTTGGCGCAGTGACCGCTTTAGGGAAGTGACCGCTTTAGGAAAGTAAATGGATCAGGGAATCCGCCGCGAGCGGAGAGCATAACGGGCGCGCGTGCCGCGACTTTAATTGTAAGTGTAAGGCGGAAGTTCCACCGTGGCGGGGTGGGGTCCTTGCCCGGTTGAACCTTCAACACTACGAATGAAACTTTATAAGCTCAAACACGGAGCGGGCGTTGAGGCCGGCCGGCGCTTTTACCGCTTGGCTGACGCCGATTGGGATGCGCTGCTGAACCGCGAAGATTTGGCCGGCTACCTGGCGCGAACGATTAAGAAGCTTGCGCCCTCGAAAATTGATTTGCCGGCGCCGCGAGACGTTGTCGCGCCGGTCTCGAAGCAAGAAGTGTGGGCCGCGGGCGTCACCTACCATCGCAGCCGCACGGCGCGCCGCAGCGAAGCGAAAAATTCCGGCGGCGGCGGATTCTACGACCGGGTTTACACGGCGCAGCGGCCTGAACTGTTTTTCAAGTCGAATCCGGGGAGCGTTGCGGGGCACGGAGAAAGCGTTCGCATTCGCCGGGATTCGCGGTGGAATGTGCCGGAGCCGGAGCTTGCCGTGGCCGTGAACGCGCGCGGCAGGATCGTCGGCTACACCATCGGCGACGACGTGAGTTCGCGCGACATCGAGGGTGAAAATCCGCTGTATTTGCCGCAGGCGAAAGTTTATGAGCGAAGCTGCGCGCTGGGGCCGGGAATTTTGCTGACGGACGCGGCGCTGCCGCGCTCGACGCGCATTGAATTGAGAATTGAGCGCGCCGGACGCAACGTGTTTCGCGGCGCGACGACGCTGGCGCAATTGAAGCGCAGTCCCGCGACGCTGGTGGAATTTCTATATCGCGAGAACGCGTTTCCTTCCGGCTGTTTTCTTCTGACGGGCACCGGGATCGTGCCGGCGGATTCGTTCACGCTCGCGCCACGCGACGAAATCGCGATCTCGATCGCGGGCATCGGCGCGCTGACGAATACTGTCGAGCAGCTCGCGCCCAACGAGCGCCCGTAGCGCGCTCGCGCCTAACGCACTCCAGTAAGCGGACGGTTATTCCGCCGATCGAGCCGCCAGCTTCGGATCGCCGAGAATTCCCGACGGCTCCGCCTCCAACAAATTCATGTCCTGCGGCTGGAAGCGCTCGCCGTATCGCAAATCGAGCAGGCGATAATCCGGCAGCGCCTTGCCCGTCATTTCGTTGACCGCGAGATTGGCGACGACGATCTTCAGTTGATTGTCGCCGGCGTGCACGAGCGATGTGACGTCAAGTTCGTACGGCGGCAGCCAAACGTTGCCCGCAGCGGTGCCGTTGACGAAGACTTGCGCGGCTTCGCGCACGGGGCTTTCGATCCAGGCCTGCAAGCGCAAACCGCCGGAGCCGGTGCCGTCTCCCACCGGCGCGCGCACAACCGGTTTTTCGACGGCGGTGCCCGGGCCGAAATCGAGAATCACTTTGATGCCGGGCTTGAGCATCGTGGCCGGCACGCTGACGGTTTTTTCGTACACGGCTTGGCCGGAGTAGAACTTCGTGGCGTCGTCGTCGGTCCACGAATGCAGTTGGTTCATTGTGATGGTGCGGTTGATACCCGTGTACGTCACCGTCCAATTCTTGCCGAGGTCCACGGGCGCGGGGAGTTGCTTCTGTTTGCCCACGCCGTGCTGGACGCGATAAGTCGTGCGATCCCGAGCCGCGGCGGGCATCTTTTCATTGGGGAAAAAGACGATGCGCGAGGCGTACGGTTCGAGCGTGAGATTCACGGTCGATGCGGCGGCCCCGGTCTGCGTGGAGCGCGTGGCTATAACCGTGGTGCTCTTGCCGGCGATCGGATCCCATATTTCGGCTTGTCCGGCTGCGACGCGGAACGTCGCTTGCGTATCGACTAATTTGTTGCCGGTGTTCGCGACGAAGTACAGGTCGCCGAAATCGAGTTTGCGATGCACGAAGCCGACTTCGGGCGCTTCGGGCGAGAGCACCATGTCGGGCTTGGTGATTTGCGCCAGCGTTTTGCCGAGGTCTTTTTCGTCCGCGACGAAGTGTCCGGGTGCGCCTGCGGCGTGGAACAGCGATTCCGAAAGCGCCGCAATTTCCGGCGTGTCTTTGGCGGCTTCCTGTAGTCCGGGAGCGAGTGAAGGCAGGCTGCGCGTGGCGATCACGATGCCTCCGGCTTTGGCGAAGGCCTCGATTTTGCGATACGTCGCGAGCGGCAGGCGCTCGATGCCCGGCAGGATCAGAACTTTGTAATTGATTCCGACTTTGTCGATCGCGTCGGCGTCAATGAAATCGAGATTGAATCCCGCGTTCAGGATTTGCGGGATCACGGCGTTGCCCAGCAGCGGCACCATTGTTTGATTCACTGAAATGCTGGAGCCCAGCGGAGGAGGAACGAAACCGGCTGGAGCGAGTCCAGTGATGTTCGCACCGGGACCACCTGGGCCGCCGCCATTCGGTCCTATTGCGGCGCCACCGGATGCGGCTGCGCCGCCACTCGCGCGGCCGGGGACGGGGACGGCCGGGCCGGTGGGCAACGCGTTGAATTTCGACCACGCATCGTCGGTGGGCAGGAGCAACGCCACATCGGCTGAGGGCTTGCCTTGACGCAACATGTAGCTGACGCGCTGCAGATACTTCGCCACGTCCGGCATGACGATGTACCAAGGATTGTGATCGTCGAATACGGCCGCGGCGTAAAAGCGCCAGCCGGGCTCTTCGGCAGATGGCGGCGAATATGGCCAACCGTGGCCGATCAATTGGTTGCTGCCTTCGAGGAAATAGAGATCGCCCGCGGCCTTCATATCGAGGGGCCGCGCGCGGAAGATGGGCGAATGCAGCCACGTGTACGTCTCCGACGAAGTGACAGTGCGGCCGAAAAGATGATTGGCCGACGAGGCCCACCGTACCGCCGAAAAATTGTTCCACGTCCAGCCTTCGCCTTCGGCCAAATCCACAAGGGCGTTGCTGGAAAGCGTGGTAGGCGGCGTGCCGTAGCTTTGCGAACGAAATTTCGTGCCGTGCGCATCGGCCCACTGAGTGAATGGCGTCAAATAATTGTCATTGGCAAGTTCGGTGAGCGTTTTGCCCCAATCGTGGCGAATCGCGCCGGTCTGCGGTCCGATATCGCCGACGAGCGCCGGCAGATACGGAGTCAGGTCATAGCCGCGGCGCTTCTGGAATTCCGCGAGAAAATTTCCGGTCCAATCCGATTGGAAAACTTCCAGGCTGTCGCTGAAGACGGCGTACGGCGGATTCGAGCCGAGCGCCGCGAGCAGTTTATCGCCCACCATGTGCAGATGCGTTTCAATCGCGGCGTGATCGTAATGATCGAGCACAAAACCTTCGGCACCCAGCGCCGGGCGCTTTACTTGCATGCCGGTTCTGCTGGCGATGAAGAACAGAACGTCGTGCGGGCCTTCGATGTTTGCGGCGAGGAATACGCGGGCGTCGTGTACGTCGGTCAATTGTTGCGCGCCGAGCGTGGCGATCTTGCCGTCCGGCGCGTTCACCAGGAACGCGGCCAGGAATTTTTCGCCCGCGCCGATATCGGGCACTTCGAGCGAAGTCGTGCCGGCGGTAACGGGGACGGCCCACACTTTCAGGGAGCCCGCGGCTTCAGTGATCGGAGTGTTCGGTCCGCCGAAAGGCCAGCCGCTGCCGAGCGTCAGATCGAATCGCAAGCCCAGTTCGCGCGCTTTATCGGAAGCGAACCGCAGATCGCTTAGGAACTCGTCGGAAAGATACGGGAAATTGTGAAAGCCGGTCGTCGGATCGTCGAGGGCCATCGGATACACCGGTTGAGTTTCGACGCCGCCGATTCCGCCGGCCTTCATCACGCGCAATTCGCGCTCGAGTTCATCTTTCGTGACGGAGGGGCCGAACCACCACCAGCGCATCATGATGCGGCTATCGTCCGGCGGCGCCACGAAGGATTGACGCAAATCGGAAGGCGTGGCGGCTTGATCAGCCGCGTTGGCTGGCGCTGAAGGCGAGCTTGGCGAAGAAGACTGCGCGTGAGCCGGCACAATCGCAACTGAGGTGATGATCACAGCGAGAACAAAAAGGTGAAGGCGAGGGAGAAACTTAAACGCGTGTGACATATAACCCTCCTAGGGTTATGCCCATATCTGTGCCTCCGGCTAATTGGACTCGCACGCCGCGCCGCGGGTTTCAGCGCTGCGAGGAAATCGGAGGCGCGAGAGTTGAAGACAACAATTCCATCACGTGCACCACGGGCCGGCCGAGTTCCGCGTGAATTTGTTCGTGGCACGATGTACCGCTGACAACGAGAGTGCGCGGCGCGCCGCCGGCTTCAGCTTGGCGAATCTGCGCGAACAGATCCTCGCCGACCGCGCAGCTCAGATCGTAGTAATCCTTCTTATAGCCGAAGCTGCCGGCCATTCCGCAACACTCCACCTGCGACGTGGCCACATCAAAGCCCGCGGCGCGCAGCAGCGCTTCGGCGGGTTGCGCGCTGCCGCCGGACTGCGCGTAGCGCATAGCTTCACTCGTCTTCTGCTGGCAATGGCTGTGATAGAAGATCCGCGCGCCGCCGGGATGGTGCGCGGCAGGGAATATCTTCGCGGCGTCGAGGCCGTCTTCTTGAATGCACTTCCACACATATTCGGCCGCGTCGAATGTGCGGACGCGTAGAGCCTCGTAAAGCTGGCGCCCACTTTCGTCGTCAGGCAGCAAATGGCGATAGTCCAGGCGGAACATCGCCAGCACGCTTGGTTCGACGACGACGATGTCGCGGCCTTCGGCAAGATATTGCGCAAGCCGAGCGGCGGTGCGTCGCGCTTGACGAGTGGCCGTCGCGATCATGCCTTGCGAAAGCGCCGCGCGGCCATCCGGCGAAGCGGCGCTGACGATGATGTCGACGCCCAGAGCCTCGAGGACATCGAGCGTGGCCAAGCCGCGCTCCGGCGAGCCGTAGTTGGTGAAGATATCGGCGAACAACACGGCCTTATGCCGCGGTACTCTCGTCGCGGCGCTCGCGGCTTGCGCCGGCGCGCGCCGCTTGCGGCGTTTGGCCGCGGCGACGAGCGTTGTCGCCGCGAACGGCGGCAGAGCGCGCCGCCGGTCGAGTCCGACGAAGCGTTCGAGTATCGCGCGCGTCAGCGCGAGGCGGCTTATCGCATTTGCCAGCGACGCAAAGCGCGCGCCCCATTTGCCAGCCACGTCATAGCGCCCGAAGAAAAGTTTTTGCATCGACGCACCGGCGTCGTCCGCGGGCACGCCGGTGAGCACGCGCCTCACGGCTTGCGCCGCGGCAGACGATTCTTGTTTGCCCAGGCGGTGCCGCAGAACCGTGTTCAGCCAGGGAATGTCGATGCGCACGGGGCACTGCGTCACGCAGCGCGAGCAGCCGGTGCACAGCTCCGCGAAGCGCGAGCTGGCGAGATCGCGCGTGCCCGCTTCCCACGCGCCGCCGATTCCACCGGAATAAGTTTGGCCGCCAAAGGCGTGGCCCCCGACGGCTTGAAAATTGGCGCAGCAGTTTGCGCACGCGCCGCAGCGGATGCAATACAACGCTTCGCACAGCACGGGATCGGCGCGCATGCGTCCGCGCCCATTGTCCACGATCACCAGATGAAATTCGCGCGGCGCGGCGGGTCCGTCTGAAATCACCGGCGCAGCGAGCGGCGGGCGGATCACGCTGGTGTACGACGTCATCGGCTGTCCCGTGCCGCTGGCAGCGAGCAGCTCGATGAACGGAGCGAGATCCTCTCGCGCCGGGACGATTTTCTCGATACCTGTGACGGCGATATGCAGCGGCGGCACGAGCGTCGTCATGCGGATATTGGCTTCGCTCTCGACAAGTACCAGTGTGCCGGAATCGGCGGCGACGAAATTGGCGCCGGAAATTCCGGCGTCGGCGCTCAGGAATTTTTGGCGCAGGCGGTCGCGCGCGAACGCCGTCAATGCTTCGCCGCTATCGAGCGGCAAATCGGTTTTGAAGACGCGCTTGAAAAGAGCGGTGATCCGCTCGCGGCTGTAATGCAGCGCGGGGCCGACGATGTGTGAAGGCTGCTCGTCGGCAATTTGGAGAATGAACTCGGCGAGATCGGTTTCGGCCACTTCGATGCCCAGCGCTTCGAGTACGTGGTTCAGGCCGATTTCCTCGGAGGTCATGCTCTTGGCTTTCACCACCAGGCGAACGCCGTGGCTTTTGCAAACTTCGCCGATGTAGTGCGAGGCCACGTGCGCGTCTTGCGCCAGGAAGAAATGACCGCCGTTGCGGCGAACTGCCGATTCGAGAGTGGCCACTAGCTCTGGTTGATCGCGCAGCGAGCGTTCCTTGATGGCGCGCGCTTGGTCTTTCAGCGCTTCGTAATCCGGAATATCGGCCGTCGCGATATAGCGATTGCGATTGAGCGATTGCACGTTGTAGCGGACGGAAGAGCTTTCGACGCGCAGCGCCATGCGGATCGCGGCCAGCAGCGCGGGCTTCGAGCTTTTGTTGGCGAAATCGCGCGGCGTTTCGACGGGCGGAGAAATGTTTTCGGCCATGATCGCTTTGTGCGTTCTACGTCAGAACATTCACGTCAGAACTTCACGTTAGAACAATAATGTGCAGCCGGTGCGGGCCGTGCACGCCGCGCACCAGCGGGCCCATGTCCGCGGTGGCGCTGGGCCCTGTGACGAACACGAAGTTCCGATCCAAGCCTTTGCCGCCAAGGCGATCGCGGCGAAACAGTTCGCGCGGCGCTTCGACGATATCACCGGCTGCCAACACGGCGATGTGCATGCGCGCCAGCAAGCTGATGAATCCGGTGTGGTCGGGATCGAGCGCGATGCATACGCTGCCCGTGCGGGCCACGCCGGCGAAGGCGTCCGTGATTCCCACGTCGGCGGCGGCCAGTTCGGATTTACCGCGGCCTGGGAATACGCCTGGCAATCGCTCGCATGCGGCGAATAGTTCCGGTGCAAGATCCGCTGGCGGCGCGACGGCGATACGGCGCGCGTCCGGCGCCACGCGGAGCACGGCGCGAGCCAACGCTTCGGATTGCTCGCGCACGTCCGCCGCGCGCGGCAGGCGCTCGAAAGTTGCGGCGGCCGCTCGCGCAGCACGCTCAAACGTTTCGAGAATATCGGGCTGATTCATTGCGACGAGCGCCTCCGCGCGTCCGGACGCCGCGAATTCTGACACATTTGCATTCGCCGGCCTCAATTTTCTCACCGCGCGCCGAGAAGCGCGATTGGATCGGCGTGCGGCACTCGAGGCCGCCCCGCTGCCGCGAAACTAAAGTACCCCTGGTACTCCTGGAGCGGCACGGGCACTAGAAATTACTTGACACTCGTCCCGCCCGGGTATTTACTGCTGGGACAGAAGCGACATCTCCGTCCGAGACCTATACGTGTGTGGGGAAATAGGTGCGGATTGGGGCGCCGCTGGGGTGGTTTAAGGACAATTGAATCCTAGGAGGCCAAATGGTCCGTGTAGACTATTGTGGGCGTGCGGTCTGTAGTATTTTGTGCGCGCTCGCTCTGCTGCTTGTAATTCCGTTCCGATCCTACGGTCAAAACGTCGCCATCGCGCAAGTCGCGGGTCAAGTACTCGATCCGACAGGCGCTTCCGTGCCTGACGCGACAGTGACGATGACCGAAACCGACAAGGGCGTCGATCACACGACGCAGTCGGACTCCGACGGCAGATACGGTTTCCCGAACCTGCCGGTCGGCGCTTACAAATTGACGGTCACAAAGACGAGCTTCAAGACTTACGTCCAGACCGGGATCGTGCTGCAAGTGAACGATCACCTGGCGATGAACGTGACGCTCCAACTGGGCGCGGTATCCGAAAGCGTTGTGGTTTCCGCCGGCGCGATCATGGTGCAGACCGACACCGCCGCCGTGTCCAACGTCATTAACGGCACGCAGATTTCCGATCTGCCACTGAATGGACGCTTCGCTTCCCAGTTGATCACGATGTCAGGTTTGACGTCGCCGTATCAGCAGTCGTCGCCGACTTCCGGGTATGGCGATTTGACGGGCAGCAAGAGCTTCTTCAGTTCCTTTGCGGTTTCCGTAGCCGGTTCCCAGTACAACGGCGTGAATTACCTTCTTGACGGCGGCATGAACAATGACACGTACGCGTTCGTGAACCTGCCGTTCCCGTTCCCCGACGCGCTGGCGGAATTCAGCGTGGAGTCGGACGCACTTCCGGCCCAAACGGGCACGAAGGCGGGCGGCGTGGTGAACGTGGTGACGAAATCCGGCACCAACACGCTGCACGGCGGCATTTTTGAATTCTTGCGGAATGGAGATTTCAACGCGCGCGCCCATCCATATTTCAACGGCCCTGTCCCCGGCGCGACCCTGGCCACGAACTGCCAAGGTTTCAACCCGTCGAACATATACAGCGTCGACCAAACCAGCGGCTTAGCTGCGGCCATCGCGGACGGCGGGGCTACCGGCAATCCTTGCGATATCTTGCGCCGCAACCAATTTGGCGGAACGTTGGGCGGCAAGATCATCAAGGACAAATTGTTCTGGTTCATGGGTTATCAGGGCACACGGATTTCCCAAGTGGGCGGCGCGACGACCCAACAGCCGACCCAGGACGAAGTCACGAGCGGCAATCTTGCGCCGTTTTACAACGACCTTTACAATGCAACTTCGAACAAGACGGGCAACACCTACAATTACTGGGCGAGCGCCCCGAACTGCACGGCCCTCTACAAGAACGCGACCTCCGCGCTTCTCTCACCGTACTTTGGAGCGGGGGCAACAGGTGGCGCGCCGGATGGCAGCACCGATGCGGCGGATCACCTGCAGGCCGGTATGGCTGACGCGATCGCCGCAAAGCTTTACGGTTCAGGCGGTGTCCCGTACGGGCCAGGGCAGGGAACGAATCCTACGGGCGCGAACTACAACCCGTGCGGTTACCTGACCTACACTGTTCCGTCGGTTCAAAACGAGGATCAGGTGGTCGGTCGCATCGATCTTATCGTGAGCCCGAAGCAGACGATTTTCGGCCGCTACTTCATCGACGATTTCAACGATCCTGACGGCAACACTTTGGCCGGCGGGACGAACCTATTGCTGACGAGTTCCCCGGGCGTTTTCCAGCGGGCGCAGGCGTTCACATTGGGAGACAGCTATTCGATCTCGCCGACAACCATCAATTCACTGCATTTGACCTGGAACCGCCGGCGCGACGACCGCAGCGTGGATATTCCGGAAAGTTTGACGGGTCTCGGTGCAACCACCTATACAGAGACGAGCAACTTCTTGCTTGTCACCGGGCCATTCAGCGTTGGTTGCGGCACCTGTAACGACGGAGCTTTCAATGTGAACTCCTGGCAGATTTCCGACGATATCGATCTGATCCGCGGCAAGAACCACTTCACCATGGGCGCGGACGTGATTCGAACCCAGGACAACACCACGACCAACTACGACAACGACGGTACGCTGGGATTCGGCAACACGAATACGGGCTCTGCCCTCGGCGATTACCTGATCGGTGCTTGGAGTTCGTACAGCCAGAGCCGGCCGCAAGCAGTGGCTTACCGGGCGACCTTCCCGGCGTTCTATTTCCAGGATGTGGTCCGCGTGAAGAACGATCTGACCGTAAACCTGGGACTGCGCTGGGAGCCGGAGCTGTTCCCATATGACCTGTTCGGGCGTGGCGCGACGTTCAACCTGCAGTCCTTCATCGAAGGTCAGACCAGCCCTTCCTATGCCTCCGATTGTACGCAGGCGGCATTGGCAATCGATCCGAACGCATGTCCACCTGCCGGATTCTCTTTTTACGGAGACCCGGGCCAGGGCAAGGCGTTCTCTGCGAATCACATCTTGAGTCTCGATCCTCGCATTGGACTCGCCTGGAATCCGTTTGGCAGCCAGAAGCAGGTGGTTCGCGTCGGCGCCGGAATCTTCAATGACGACGCCGCGGTCTGGTGGGGCCAGCGGTTGACTTCCGACCCGCCAGGCATCGACGAGATCGACCTGACGCAATCTTCCTCGAACGTTGGCAGCAGCGGCACCACATTCTGCGGCACCCTGAGCCATCCGTGGGAGTACTTCACAACCTCCGGGTGCTCCGGAACCGTGACCGCAGGCGCTCTGAACTCGGGCATGATCAACACGACTGTTGGCGGCGTGAAGACCAAGGTCGCTCCAAACCCGAACAGTTACCTCGGCCCGTTCCCGGCGGTACACGACTTCCCGGCCGGCGCACTTTGGGTGGTGATCCCGCCGAACGTCAAGCCGACGTACGTGGCTGAATGGACCGCGAGCTACCAGGTCCAATTTGCGAGCAACTGGATTTTGACTGCCTCGTACCTGGGCAACAAGTCCACGCACTTGCCATTGGGCTATTCCATCAACTTCTCGGAAACCCCGAATGAATACCTCGGGACGGCGACGACAGCGGGAGCCCTCTGCCAGATTCCGAACGCGGCATCCATGTCGTCCACGGGCAACCCGTGCACCAACGGCAATGAGGCGGCGCGCCGTTACCTCAACCAGCTTGCGGGTTGCGGCACGAGCACGTCTTGCACGACCGATGGCGTGAATGAAATGAGCGGCGCTATGGAAATGGGCACCGACTCAAACAACGCCAACTACAACGCCTTGCTGGTAACCATGCAGCATCGCTTCTCGCATGGCTTCACTTGGAATGCCAACTATACCTATAGCCACTGCTTCGATTACGGCGAGTCGCAGGGCGATCTGAACGGCAACACTTTCTACCAAAACCAGCTCAACTTTGCCGGAAACTACGGAAGCTGCACATTCGACATACGCAATATGTTCAATACCAACCTGGTTGCAAGCACGGTGTTGAAGCCCGGTTGGAAGGGGCAATTGCTGGGCGGATGGCAGATTGCTCCGAACATCCGTGTGATCAGCGGTCTTCCGATCAACAACACGGTCGGCGACGCTACGTTGACGGGCGGCTCGAGCCAAGGTACGTTCGAGGACTTCACCTCGGGATGCAGCGCAGCCGGGGCGTACTCGGGCAATCTGAACAATGGCTACAGCTGGCTGAACCAAAGCTGCTTCCTCGAGTCGGTGAACACGAGCTCAGCGGGCACGGCCACAATCCTCGTGAATCCGATCTACGCCATTTCGGTTACCTGTACAGGAACGGCGTCGAGCACATGTCCGGCTGGCACTACCGGACTGGAATATGCCACCGCCAAGGGCGGTTCCGGAAATGCCGCACCCAATGGCACGGGCTTATTCGGCACGATCCAACGGAACTATCTGCGGGCTCCCGGGGCGATCAATTTCGACATGTCGATTAGCCGGATGTTCCCCATACACGAGCGGCTACAGGCCGAATTCCGCTTCGACGCGTTTAACGTATTCAACCACTGGAATCCACAAGGACCCAGCGGCGGTTCGCCGACGGGCACCACTAGCACACAAACATTTGGGTACATCACGGGCGCACCGCTTTCGGGAATTATCCCGACGCAGTACGACCCGCGCGTGCTCCAATTCGCTCTGAAGCTCCACTTCTAACAAGAGCGGACGAAACCCTTACAGGCCCCGGCTGGAACCCGAAATCGGGTTCCAGCCGGGGCCTTTTCTTTTGCGCAGAATTCGAATTTGCAGCGCCCCAGCCGATGTCGGTCGCGGAACGGCTCTAGGCGAGCTTTCTGACGCGACGCCGGAGGCCTGGCGGCACCGTATCGGCGGCTCTCAAGGCCACAGACACCAAACCGGGCGCACAAGGCCGGATTAGGGCGCCCTGGAGCGCTGGAAGAGCGATTAGACGGGCAATCCGTGGCGTTCAGGCTGTGCGACGGCGAGGATTCGGCAGCAGGGCGATGGCGGCCGCGCTGGCGAGGGCTAGCCCTATTAGAAGCAAGAAGCCGGCGGTGTAGGTTCCCCGCGCATCGCGCAACCGGCCGATCATCCAGGGCGAGGCCGCCTCAGCCACGCCGGTGAAGGTCAAGATTACGCCCATCAGGCGGCCCAACACTTCGACACCGAAAATCTCCGCGGTCATCAACGGGATGATCATGTAGTCGCCGCCCAGGCCAATTCCGAATACGCCGGCGAACAAGTAGAGAGCCGCGGGCGAGTGGCGCAGGAATAGCAGGGGAATCGCGCCGGCCAGCAAAAAATTGACCAGCAACATTACGTGTTTGGTGGCGATGCGATCGGCCAGGTAACCCATCAGCAAGCGGCCGAAAATGCTCGCGGCCAGCACGAGCGAAAGGATGCGCGCCGCTTGGGCCTGCGAAAAGTGCTGGTCCACGCTCAGGAACAGCTTCAAATTTTGCTGCACCCCAGCGAGCGCCGCGATCGATAGCAGGCTGCCGCCCGTGAGCAGATAAAACGTGCCGGATCTGAACGCCGCGAGCGATGAACGCGGCGCGGGAGCTGGACCCGCGCGGGCTGCGCCGGGCGATTCTTTCACAAAGTAGGCCAGCGGAAACGCGACGATCACGATCAGCACGCCGATCGTTTCGAGCGCGGCGCGCCAGCCGTAGCGCTCCACAAGCGCGGTCGAAAGCAGCGGCACCGCGGCGCCGCCCAAGCCGATGCCGAGGTACGCGATTCCCATGGCTTTGCCGCGCGCGCGATCGAACCAACGCGAGACAAGCACCTGCGCCGGCAGCGGGCCTCCGCAAACGTAGCCGAGCGCGTTGAACAAGTAGAAAAAATAAAACGCGCCGAGCGTCGTCACGCGGCCCAATCCAACCAGCGCAATTCCCGCCATCAAAATGCCCGCCATCATCAATCGGCGCGGGCCGAAGCGGTCCACCATCCAGCCGGCCAGGAAGCCGAACAAAGGACCGACGACGAGTTTGCTGAGCGCGTTGCCCGACGTGACTTCGCCGTACGTCCAGCCGAATTGGTGAACCATGAAATCGTAGTAGAAGGGAAGGCCGTAGAGCGCGAGGCCCACGACGCAGAACAGCGACGCGAACGCCGTGGCGGTGGCCTGCACGGCGCCGGGGCGCAGCGCGGGCGCGGCGCTGGATGTGGCTGGGGATTCGGTCACGAGGCGCGGGCCTCGCGGCGCGGCGTGAGCAAGCGTGATTTCACTGTTTGGGCGCCGCCGCGTGTTGCTGCTGATATTTTTCGAACCACGCTTTCACCTGCGTGTCGAGCGCAGCCAGATCGGGTTTGGTTTGCGCGGCGGCCAGCGAGTCTTTCCATTCTTTATTCAGATCGCCGACGTCCACGTTCGATCCGACGCGGATGAATAGCGGCAATTGATACGTATCGGCCGGCACGGTGATCGTGCGGCCGCCGGCATAAATTTTCGTGGGCTGCCAGGCGTCGCGCCAGCGAGAGCCGCGCGGCAGGTAGACGTCTTGCGTACGCTGGCCGTTCTTCCACACCGGAGAAACCAACAAATCCGGGCCATATTCGTACGTCCACCAATTGGCCCACGCCGCGGGAGATTTCGCGTCCACCAGAAACAGCGGGCGCACAATGGGCATGCCGGTGGCGTGGGCCTGCTGCGCGGCCGCATAGCTGTAGGCGGCCAGGCGATCGTGCAGGCGTGCGTAAAGGCGCCACAGTGCTATCAGATCCGCATCGTAGCTCGGCGTGCGCGGCAGATCCCAGAAGCCCACATTGCGCGTCGGGCCCACCTCCATGATCGGTGTGAACGCGCTGAAGGCCAGCCATCGGCCGCAGATTTCTTGCTCGACCAGAAGCGTGTAGCCGCAGGTGTCCGTGCCCCAATTCGGGTAGCCGTCCACGGCGTTGCGCTGCGCGGCGATAATTTCGGCGCGCAGGCCGAACTCCGTGCCGGCCACGTCACCGCCCCAGAAAACTCCGTAAGCCGAACTGCCGGTGTACGCGGCGCGCGGCATTAGAACGAAATCTTGATCGGGATGGAATTTCAGCGCGACGTCGTACGCGGCCTTGATGTACATCGTCGGATATGCATCGCGGTCCTCGCGAATCGTGCGCCCATCGAATATGTGATAGGGGCCGCTTTCAGGAATGTTTTCCTCGCCGCGATCCATCTTGAATCCTTCGACGCCCATCTTCAGGAGCTTGGCGACGCCGTCCTGCCAAAAGGCCTTGGCGGTGGGATTCGAAAAATCGACCATGGGGTAATCGCGCGGAGGATCGATCTGGCCGGGCAGGTTGTAACCCTTGGCCAGCGCTTCTTCTTCCATCTTGCCCTGGAAGAAAGGGCCGATCCACAGGATCATGTGCGAATTCTGTTCTTTCAGCCACGGAATTGACGCCTCGAAATTCGGCATTCGCTGCTTATCGATCTCAAAATCGTCGTAGCCTTGCGCGCCGGGGCCCCACGGACGGTCAATCCACATGATGGAGTTGGGGATGCCGAAGGCCTTCATCATCAGCACGTCTTCCATGAATTCGGAATTGAACGGGCCGGTGACTGGCGTGCCGTCGTAGTAGGTGGCGCGCTGGGTGTTTTCATCGCGCCAGCGCCACGGGCCGTAAATCCACTGCGGCGGCAAGAACGGCGGGCCGGCGTCCATGGTGTGCTCGCGGACAAGCTGCGCGGGATCGGCGGACGTATAGATTTTCATTTCCAGCGACGGGCCTTCAAATTCGATTTGGACGCGAGCGGGATCGGCGGCGCAAAAATCGAAGTGGCCGGGCCAATCGCTCTTGACGAAGACGGCGTAGCCGCGCGACGAAATGTAAAACGGCGCGTAAACCGACAGCGTCGGCTTCAAAATCATGTCGATGCTCTGGCCGCGCAGATTCAGGACTTCGGTGCGGTTCGCTGCCCAAGTGAGCTGCTGCGGGCCGTCCACCAGGCGCTCCATGATGCCGGTGAAGTACTCGTCCTTGCCGGATTCGATTGCCAGACCCCATTTCGAGATGCCGGCCGAGGGCTCCGCGTTCAAACGCAACGTGAAATTCGCGCCGTCGGGCGTCACTGTGAGCTTGATCACGCGGCCATCCGGCATTTTGGCTTGGCCTGCGATTGTGCCGTCCTTCGCGGGCTTGGCGATCAGCTCGCCGGGCAGGGAAACACGTCCTTGGAACAACGTTTCGATGTAGAGCCCGTCAATGCGCAGCGCGCGTGCTGGCGCACCCAGCCCGAGCGGCGACAATAATTTCGAGTGCAAAAAGAGAGGGGCCGGCGCGGATACGGCAGAGGTGGCCGCGTTTTGATCCGCGGACGCCGCGGGTGCGGATTGCGCGGCGAGGCCGGCGGGCGGAGCGATGGCGAGCAGCAGGAGCAGCGGCAGGCGAGTTCTCATCTGTGTTTTTCCCTCATTTTTCCGTGAGGCGTCGACGGAAATCACTTTTCCGAATGCTGAGATTCCCCGTTTTCGGATGTGGTTTCAAGAAAAAAACGCAATGCGATAGAAATTGCGCTGTTGGCGGAAACCGGAGCGCGAGTGGAGGAATCGGGAAGGAGGCGCGGCTAGCGCTTCAGCGCGTCGCGAAGAAAGGCGACCGACTGCGGCGCATCGTCCGCAAAATTTGAGGTGTGCGCATCAATGCTGATTCCGCCGTCGTAACCGATCTGGCGCAGCGCCGCGAAAAATGGCGCGTAATCGTATTCATTCCAATCCTTCGGGTAGATGCGGCCGTTGGGATTCGAGAAGTGAAAATGCCGAATGTAATCTTTGGCCGCGACGACGGCGGCGAAATCCTCGTGCGTTTTTTCCAGGTAGTAGATGTCCAGGCCAAGCTCGATATTCGGATCGTTGACGGCGCGCACCAGCTTTACGCCGTCGGCCACGCTATCGATGATGTTCGATTCTTCGGGACTTTGCGGCTCGAAGCAGACGACGATATTTCGTGCGCGCGCTTCCGGCGCAATGCGCTTCAGGAAATCCACCAGTTGGTCGAATGCCGCATCGTGCGAAAAACCTTCAGGCACTTGCCGCGCGGCGCCGCTGCCAAGGAAAACGATGTGCGCGTTCAACGCGGCGATGCGGTCCATCGCTTTGCGCGCGTAGGCCATTTGCGCGTCTTTATCGACGTTCGGTCCGGTCAATTTGATCGTGGCGGGAACGAAGGTGTAGGTTGCCAGCACCGGAAAGCCGCCTTGCTTCACCTCGTTTTGCAACTGTGCGAAATCCGCGTCGGAGAGCGCGACGATTTCGGTGGTGCTCAGCTCGGCGTAATCAAAGCCGGCGCCCTTGATGGCGCTCATCATCTTCACTGCTCCGCAGGCACCGATCTTGATCGCCGGGGTTTGACTCTTGCCCGCGACCAGACACACCAGCCCCAGAGAGAGAACCGCCGCGCAGCGCAACCCGGGACGTCGTACTCGCCCGAGGAGCGCTGTCCACAACCCTAATCGCTTGAGAGGGACGCAGGGGATAGATTCGTTCATCACTTTAATCTCCCGGTGGCGCTAAGGTTCCAAGGTCACTGGGCTACCGCCGCTGACACATTGCCGTGCCGCGTCACTCTTGTCGCACGAACGCGATCGCGAAGCGCAAGAAGGCAATGGATTCGGGCGCTTCTTTCGCGAAATCGGTCGAGGTGGCTTCGACGCCTATCTCTCCGTGGTATCCAATGTCGCGGAGCGCTACGAAGAGTGGGTTGTAGTTGTATTCGTTCCAATGCAGTGGGAGCACGCGCCCATTCGGATTAGCCATGTGTATGTGAACGATGTGATCGCCGGCCTTCAGAATGTCTCTGGGATCTTCTTTGACCATCTCGAACTGATAGTAATCGAGATTTAGTTGGATGTTTGGATCATTCACCGCGTTAATGAAGTCCAAGCCCTCCGCGAGCGACCCAATGAGATTCGATTCCTGCGGCCGCAGCGGCTCGATGGCGATGACGATGTTTCTGGCGCGCGCTTCAGGGCCAAGGCGCTTGCAGAAATCCACCAGCTGCGCGTACGCCTGATCTTTCGGGAAGCCATCGGGATAGGACCGCGCCGGGCCGCTGCCCATCGCGACCACGCGCGCGCCCAATTTCGAGACGCGATCGAGCGCCAAGCGCACGTAGGCCATCTGCTGATCTTTGTCCACGTTCGGGCCCGTCAGTTTGATATTTCCGGGGATGAATAAATAAGTGTCCAGCACCGGGAGCCCAACCTGCTTCAGCTTTGCCGCCAATTGCGCGTAATCGGCGTCGGAGAGCGCGGCGACTTCGCTGGTGCGCAGATCGATGTAGTCGAAGCCGGCTGCTTTCACGGCGTCGATCTGATTGATCGCGCCGCAGTAGCCGATGCGAATATCGGGAACGTCGCTCTTGCCCGCGGCGAGAAAAATCATCGCCAGGGAAACGAGTACAAAACAGCGCAACGCGAGGCCGCGGGCCGTCCCGCGCGCTTTGGCGCGGCGGGCCGCTCGATCTGAAAATATGGGAAGCACGATTTTGTTCACGGTGTCACTTTCCCGCCGGTGCGGCCGGCGTGCTGAAGGGAGTCGGCGGCAAATTCCATAGCGCGACAGGATCGGGATGCGCGGGGTCGAACGGCGGCGTATCGCCGATCAGGAATTTCGCGATGCCCAGTTGATCGGCCTTGATGCCCTCGACGATGCATTTTGCCAATTCGTACGCGCCGTAGGAATTGAAATGCGTGTCGTCCTTAAGTTCCGCGATTTGGCCGGGAAATGTGCCGGCGGGATAGTGAACGAAGGCCTTGGTGGAATTGTCCGGGCCCATAGCTTCGTAGAAAACTTTGCTCATGGCGTTCAAATCGATCAGCGGGACATTTTCGTCGCGCGCCAGTTGGCGCATGGCGTCGGGATAATCGCCCATGGTGTTCACGATTTTTCCGTCGGGGCCGAAGCTGCGGCGATTCATTGAAGTGACCAGCACGGGCGTGGCGCCGCGCAGGCGCGCTTCATTGATGTAGAGGCGCAGGTAGGATTTGTAGTCGGTCGCGGCGTCCACGTGATCGGGGCCTGGTTTCTGATCGTTGTGCGTGAACTGAATGAAAAGATAATCGCCGGGCTTCATCGTGCTCAGAATTTTCGCCAGTCGCCGTTCGCCGATGAAGGCTTTCAGCGTTTCGCCCGATTCGGCTTGATTCGAGATTGCGACGCCGGGTTTGAAAAATCGCGGCAGCATTTGTCCCCAAGCAGTCCACGGCTCGTCGGTCTGATCGACGACGGTGGAATCGCCGGCGAGGTACACGGTGATCGGGTGCTCCGCTTTCGTGATCGTGATCGCGGCGATCGCCGGGCGCTTGTTGCTGAACTCGAACGTCAGTTTGTGATCCCAATTCATCGTGCCCACTTCGCGTTGCTTCAGCGACACTTGGCCGCCGCCCGCGATCTCGGGGTAGCGCACGCTGACGGTGAATGTGCGCGTGGCGATCTCGCCGCTCGCGGTCTGCAGCGCTTCGAGCAGCAAACGGCGCGATTCCGCTTTCACCGTGGTGAGCGATTCTCCCTGCGGATCGCCGAGGACAAAGGTCACGTCGTAATCGCCTTCGGGGACGCTCACGGAGAAGAAAAACGGTTTGTCGCTGGTGCAAAAGCCGCGGGGCGCGTTCGATTGGGTGCTCGCGGAGGCGCTGCGATCCACGCAGTTGATCTGCGCGCCGAGCTCGAAGCCGAATTGATGATCAGCCGAATAGACCGTGGTCGCCAGAACTTGTGTGGCTCCGGGCGCGGCGGTCTGCGGGCCGAAGGAAAAATTCAGGCTCATCGGCGCGGTTGCCGGTGCGGGCGCGGCCGGCAGCGCTTGGGCGGATGCCCGCGCCGCGGAGACCAGAAGCACGATTATCGCGATGCGCGACAGGGCACAAAAACGCGTGGACACGGCGGAATTATTTGTCATGTGCGGGAGCCCTCACGGGTACCGGTACAACGTGACGCGGCGAATCGTTGTGTCGCCGGAGGGAAACATTAGGGCCTCGCCGGAAAGATTTTGCGCGGCGGCGGCGGAAAAATCGTAGCGCAATTGCGTTTCATCGCCATTCAGCCAGCGCCCGGGCACCCACTGGCCGTCGCGGAAAGAACCGTCTTCAACTTTGGCCAGTCCGACGACCGGCGGGCCGGGCGTGTTGGGCGTGAAGGTAACTTGCACGTCGCAACCGGCCACGACGAACTCATCAGGCGCGGTGGCGATCGCGAGCGCGTAGCCCTGATCGGGAACTACGGTCGAGCGGCGCGCGACACGCAGAGCGAAATGCAATGTGTAGCCGCCGAGGATGACGTCTTGCGTCGGCCGAATCTTCGAGAGCCATACGCCGGCAATTGTGCCGCTCGATTGGTGATCGAGAATGAGCGGCACCATGTCGGAAAGAAAGCCATACGCTTTGGGAATGGGCGCGGTCGGATCGTCCTGCGTTTCGATCGCGAACGGTGAATAGCCGATGGATCCGGAACCCGCGGCGTAGAAAAGATTGGCGACGCCGAGCGGCCCGTCGGCCGATTCTGGCACAAAAACTGGATTCCCGTTGCGGCTATAGCTGGCGAGGATGTCCGGAAAGTCCGGGAGATAAACATCGGGTGCCAGGATATCGATATGCGGCGCGCCGGCTTGCCATACGTCATGCATCTGTGCGACGGCTCCGCCGCTGGGATAATCGCCGGGCCCTTTGTCTTCCGGTTGGACGATCCACGTGTTGATGTACATCGGCAGCGGAAGTTCGGCTTTGCCCGTGGCCACGACGCGATCGATGTAGCGCGCGTAATTCCACGCCATGAAGATTTCGTCGGCCGGGCCCGCGCCGAACACTTCTTGCCACGTGCCGGGAGTTTTCGCGCCGGCGTCTTCCCAAACTTTGCGGAATTCGGGCAGCAGGGAATCTTTGTGGGCGGCGAGGTACGCTGTCAATTCGTGCGGCACGGGTTGGGCGAACGCTTGGTTGGCCGCGGGGCAGCGATCGCGCGAGTCGCCCAGGACGCCGACTTCATTTTCCACCTGAATCATCAGGACCGTGTGCTGCGCGGAATCGACGTCGCGCAGATGGTGCATCAGCGCGGCGAACGCGTGAGCATCGGCATCGCGGTTGGAATCACTGAAAGTGGATAGGATCTCGAGCGATTGGCCCGCACTATTCTGGACCAACGGGAACCGCGCGGAATCTTTCTTCACCCACACCGGGGTGTAGGTAGAGCCACTATTTTTCCAACTGCCGAACCAGAGCAGAGCCAGGCGCAAATTATTGCTGCGTGCGTCGCGCAGAATCGCATCGAGCACGGTGAAGTCGAAGCGGCCTTCCTCGGGCTCGATTTGCTGCCACGTGACCGGCGTAAGCACAGTGTTCAGGTGCATGGCCGCGAGCTTGGGCCAAATCGGCTTCATGTAATCGGCGCTGGAGGAGCTGGAATTGCGCAGCTCTCCGCCGAGCACCAGATACGGCTTGCCATCCACGATCAACTGCGTGACGCCGCCATTCTTTTGCAGATGGGGAAGCGAAGCGGCGGCCGCGGCCGCGGCCTGCTGCGCCGCGGCGCTGGGCGCGATGGCGCCAGCGAGCAGCGCGAAGCACAACGGCAAAATCGCGGCGCTCCACAACTTGTGGTGATACGGCGTGGATTTTTTCATAGATCGCCTCATTTCAGGTTCACGCCCCACACTTTCGAAAGGCGCGAGGTTCCCGCGGGTCCCGAAATATCCAAAATTACGGTGTAACGATCTGCCTGCTTATATTGATGAATCGGATTTTGTTCGGTGGAAGTTTCGCCGTCGCCGAAGTCCCACTTCCAGGACGTTGCGCCGGCGGAAAGATCCTTGAAGGCAACGACGCGCCGGTCCATATCGACGACGGTGAAGGACCACTGCGCATCGATGGCCTTGCGGAATTGCGGCTCGAGCGGCATCAGCCGAAATTCGCAAAGATACGAAGCGTTGCCGTACATCTTGTGCTGGTTCGATAGATTCCAGAAGCCATCGTTGCCGTTTTTGTTGACGTCGTTGTAATCGATCACCGCCCACGAAAGGCCGATGAGTTTATTTTCGTAGAGTTTCGATTCGACCGAGCGCAGTGGGCCTTCGGCCGCGGCGTAATCGAAGGGCGTGATCCAGAATTCGAGCGTGAGATTGCCCGGCTGGCCCGGACGGAAATCGTAGTTATAGGCGTGATTGGAATACGGAAGTTCCTTCAGCCATTGCTGCGGGCCCCACATCATCGTCCAGTCTTTGCCTTCCGCAGGAGTGAAGATGTGATAGTTCTGCGCGTGGACGCTCTGGAATGAAAAGAAGGCGTCGGCAAAGCTGAGGTCCTGGTTCGGATGCTGCTCCGCGATCAGCGGACCGCCGGAAAGATCGCCGTCGACGACGATCTCAAACGTGTCATTGTGCAGATCGGGCCGCGCGAAATCCCAATACTTGTCGTAAGCCTGGTAGAGAAAATAAAGGCGATTGAGGCCCTTCACCCATCCCACTTTCACTTTCACGTTGAGGTATGCGGGATCGGGCGCGGGATGCTTGCCGGTGTCGTCGTGCATGCGGTCGATGCCGACCGCGTAATCGTCGGGCACGATATTCCAATCGTCGGCTTTGCCGTCGATTGCGGGAATCATGTTGGCCGGGAACTGGAATATTTTAAACACCGTGCCGGGGCAGCCGCCGCCGCTGGGATTTTGCGATTGCAGAAGCTGCGCCATCTGAGGAATTTGTGGCGCCGCTGGCGGTTGTGCGGATTGCTGCGCGGGCGGAGGCTGTGTAGCGGGCGGAGATTGTTGCGCTGCGGCAGGCAGCGCGGCCGCCGCGATAATCGCCCCACACACAACGGTGAACAAGCATCGAGCAGTTCGACGCAGCTTCACTGGCTTCCTCCTAGATCTAAAAGCCGGCTTCGCCGGGCGCGATTGTATCAAAAGTGCTTCGAGCCGCGAGACGATTCTGCATCCGGCAACTTCATTGCGGCCAGACGCGCAGCAAAATCACGCCGTGCCCGGGAACGCTAGCGCGATACGGACCATTCAGCGTGCCGAGATCTTTGCCCGCCCAAAGATCGCGCACCTTCACTTTGCCGGCGAAGCCGAGCTTCGTGAAATCCGCGGAAAAGCTCATCGAGTCAGAGTGCCGATTGAACAGGGCGACGGCCTGCGATCCATCCGCCATCGGCTTTGACCAAATTTCCATCGGGCCTTCGGCCCACACGCGATCGCCCTGCTTGCCCGCCGGATCCTGGTCCACGGCGATGACGCCGCGATTGGTGAGCAGCGCGATTGTTTCCGGCGACATTGTCGAAAGGTCGTTTCCGGAAAGCAGCGGCGCCGCCAAGATCGCCCATAGACTCATGTGCGTCTTATATTCGTCGGTGGACATTCCGCCGTTGCCGACTTCGAGCATGTCGGGATCGTTCCAGTGTCCGGGTCCGGCGTATTTCGCAAGGCCGGCCTGACTGAATCCGATCGTTTCCATACGCGTGTAGTGATCGTTGATGTCGCCGGTAGTGCGCCACAGATTGGCGCCGGCAGGCGGGCCCCATTGCCACACAGCATCTTTGCCGTACTGGCAGAAGCTATAGACCATCGGCCGGCCGGTCTTTTTGATGGCGTCGCGCATCTTGGCGTAGGCGTCCACCATCATCTGGTGAGCGGCTTCGGGAGTTGCGGCAGTTTTCATAACGTTGCCGAAACTGCAGAGATCGTATTTCAGGTAGTCGATGCCCCACGCAGCGTACGTCTGCGCGTCTTGGTCTTCATGATTCAGGCTACCGGCGAATCCAGCGCAGGTTTTGGCGCCGGGGCTTGAATAAATTCCGAGCTTCAGCCCTTTGCTGTGGACGTAATCGGCCAGGGCCTTCATGTCCGGGAATTTGCTGTTCGGATGAATGAAGCCTTCGGCGTCGCGATCGCCTTCCCATGTGTCGTCGATGTTGATGTAGACGTAGCCGGCGTCGCGCATGCCGCTTGCGACCATGGCATCGGCCTGCGCGCGGACTGTGGCGTCGTCAATTTTTCCCGCAAAATGGTTCCAACTGTTCCAGCCCATCGGCGGCGTGGCTGCGATTTGCGAAGATTGCGCATGGCCGCTCGGTGCGAGGCACAGCGCGAGGCAAATAAGCGCGAAACAGAGTGCGGCAGCACGCGACGTGGCGTGCCGAGTTGAATTCATGCGGATTCTCCTTGGTGGCACCGGCGGAACCGGCGTAGATACGGCGATCCCGTCGATCGACAGCTTCGACGGGCGCATGATACCACCGCTGCCCGGTAGCAAGGCCAGCGTCCGGGCGGCCATACTCTGGTCGGATGCGCGCTCGGCAGTTCCGTGAAATCATTGCGCAGCGCGCCGAACTGTTCGATGACAACGGTTTTGCGGAGCATCATCTTCAGGTAAAGTAGACGCGCGCGTCCGCGCAGCGCACACGCGCGCCATCTGTTCACTGCGGGCTTGCCGCAGCAGGAGTTCGACAACGAATCATGACCAAGTCGTCTGATTTGCGGGAAAAGTTTCGCGCCAAATTCGGCGGTGAGCCGCGCATTTATCGCGCGCCGGGCCGCGTCAACCTAATCGGCGAATACACGGATTTCAACGATGGCTTCGTAATGCCGGCGGCCATCGGCCGCTACTGCTGGGTGGCGGCGGAGCCGCGGGCGGATCGCAAGCTCGCAATCTATTCCGAAAACGTTTCGGCGACCTACGAATGGGATTTTGCGGCGGGCGATCCTTTGCGCACCGGTTCGTGGAGCGATTATCCGATTGGAGTGGCGGCGACGCTAGCGAAGAACGGCGTGGCGTTGCGCGGCGCCAATCTGCTGATTCACGGCGAAGTGCCGATCGGCGCCGGGCTCAGCTCCTCGGCCGCGATTGAAGTCGCGACGGCCGACGCGCTGCTGGACACTTCCGGTTTCCAGGTGTACGGCGTACAACTGGCGCGCGTGTGCCAGCAAGCGGAGAACGAATTTGTCGGGGCCCGCTGCGGAATTATGGATCAATTCGCATCGGTCTACGGGCGCGTGGGCCACGCGATCGTACTGGATTGCCGCTCGCTCGGCTACGATTTGGTGCCGATCCCCAGTTCGATCCATCTGGTGATTTGCAATACGATGGTGAAGCACGAGAATTCATCAGGCGAATACAATCTGCGGCGCGCACAATGCGAAGAAGCGGTGGCGCGGCTGGCGGCGTTCTATCCGGGAATCAGCGCGCTGCGCGACGTCACGCTCGAGCAGCTTGAGCTGCGGCGCGAATCGTTGCCCGATGTGATCTACCGGCGGGCGGCGCACGTGGTCGCCGAAAACGCGCGAGTGCAGGCGGCTGTTGTGGCGCTGCGCGCCGGCGACCTTGCAGAATTCGGCAAGCTGATGGCTGCGTCGCACAAGAGCCTGCGCGACTTTTTCGAGGTCAGCTCGAAGGAACTGGACATCATGGTGGAGCTGGCGATTCGGCAGCCCGGCGTTCTGGGCGCGCGTATGACCGGAGGCGGATTCGGCGGCAGCACCATCAATTTGGTTGAAGTGGATCAGGCCGAGCGATTTCGCGAGAACATGGCGCGGGCCTACGAGCGGGCGACTGGCCTGCGCCCCGATATTCAGATTTGCGATCCTGCGCAAGGCGCGGGGCCGGTGGATTGAACGCGGCATCACCCGGCGGCGGCGACAAAAAAATGGATGAAAGCATTCTAAGCCGGACGCCTCATCGGCGGTACAACCCGCTGACGCAAGAGTGGGTGCTAGTTTCTCCGCACCGCGCGAAGAGGCCCTGGCAAGGCAAGATTGAAGCCGGTCCTGGTGAATCCCAGCCGACTTACGACCCGACCTGTTATTTGTGCCCGGGCAACGCCCGCGCCGGCGGACTTCGCAATCCTGCTTACAAGGCCACATTCGTCTTCGAGAACGATTTTCCCGCGTTGCTGCCCAACGCGGCGGCGCAATCTGTGGATGAAAGCGGCCTGATCGTGGCGCGCACGGAGGCCGGCGTGTGCCGCGTGCTGTGTTTTTCTCCGCGGCATGATTTGACGATCCCGCGCATGTCGCTTGCAGAAATCGTGCGGGTGGTCGAGGCCTGGACCGTGCAGTACAACGAACTGGGTTGTCTGCCCTACGTCCGGCACGTGCAAATCTTTGAAAACCGCGGCGCTTTGATGGGCGCAAGCAATCCGCATCCGCACTGCCAGATTTGGGCGGAGGCGGATTTGCCGAATATTCCCGCGCGCGAACAGATTTCACTGCGCGATTATCGCGAGCGGCAAGGAAGCTGTTTGCTCTGCCGGTATTTGGAGCTGGAGCTGGCGCGGCAGGAGCGAATCGTTTGCGCGAACGACGCGTTTGTGGCGCTGGTGCCGTACTGGGCCGTGTGGCCGTTCGAGACGCTGGTGCTCAGCCGGCGGCACGCGGCAAGTTTGGCGGAATTGAACGACGCGGAGAAATCGCAGCTGGCCGATTTGCTGCGGCAATTGACGATTCGCTACGACAATTTGTTCGAATCGCCATTTCCATATTCGATGGGTTTTCACCAAAGCCCCACCGACGGCGAGCGGCATGAGGAGTGGCACCTGCACGCGCACTACGTTCCGCCGCTGCTGCGCTCGGCGACGGTGCGGAAATTCATGGTGGGGTACGAACTGCTTGCCACGCCGCAGCGCGATCTGACGCCGGAAAGCGCGGCCGAGCGTCTGCGCGCTCTCAGCGAAACACACTACCTCGATCGAAACAGCTAGACGCTCATCGCCCCAACTCGCGCGCTCGCGTAGAGCTGGCGCCGCAATATTCCAGCGGCCCCAGCTTGCCCAACACGCGACGTTCCATTCTTTACCGCTGCTGAGTTAATTCGAGGCCGTTCAATTCGCGTTGACGGTGAGGCTGACGTTAAAGGAACTCGTCGTCGTACCGGACGTCCCGGTGATTGTGATCAGGTAAGATCCCGCAGGCGTTCCGGTTGTCGTGGATGTCGTGGTGCTGCTCTTTTTGCACGATGCCAGGGCCATTCCCATGGCAACCACCAGGCCGATCGCCATCGCAAACCGCACGATCGCGCGACGTTTCTGCTTTCGCAGTCCGTCAAGCAGCAACGCGCACAGTATCACCAGAGCCGCAAGGAATCCGGCGAAAGCCCCGAATGTGTAGATGGGAGCATTCCGGCGCCCCCCAGGCGCCATTGGCCCAAACAACGACGATGTCGTCGTCTCTGCGACGGTAGCAATCGCGAGCGATGAAGTCACCGTCGAAGTGTTTGGCGTGAGCGTAGGCGGGGTAAAAGTGCAGGTGGTCTGCGTCGGAAGATCGCCGCTGGCTGCGGTGGGGCAACTCAAGGTAATCGCGGTCGAAAAGTTGCCCTCCGGCTCGATGGCGATCACATACAGAGCCGGGTTGCCGGCCGTGACGGTCTGAGACTCCGGGCTGATGGAGACGACGAAGCTTGCCGCGCCAACCGTCTCCGAAAGCGAAGTGGAGGTCGTGCTGGCGTTGTTATTCGCATCGCCGGAGTAGGACGCGCTGATGGTATAAGTGCCCGCCGTCGTCGCCACCGATGTATTCGTGAGCGAGGCCACGCCGGACGCCTGTAGTGGCGCCGTGCCAATCACTGTACTTGAGGTCGTATTGTTGAATGTTACGGTTCCCGTCGGCGTGCCGCCGATTTGCGGGGTGACGGTAGCCGTGAATGTGATCGTTCCTCCCACGAAGGCGGGATTGGGTTGCCCTGTCACAACGACGGTTGTCGACTGCGGCCCCACGTGCACGGACACGGGTGAGGACACGCTCGATTCGGTGTTTGCGTCGCCGCTATACGTGGCAGTGATGGAATGCAGCCCCGGAATTAGCGAGGAAGTTGAATAGCTGGCCACGCCGGAACCGTTGACCGCGACGAATCCAAGGGTATTCGAGCCGTCCGCAAAGGTTACGTTGCCGGTGGGCGGGTTGACCCCAGACGAGGTCACGGTCGCCGTAAACGTGATACTTGTGCCGGCCGGGCTGGGGTTGGACGCAGTCGAAGTAAGCGTCGTTGACGTGGCCTCGGGGATCACTGTGAATACGTACGCGGTGATCTTGCCGGTCACCGGGCTGCTCAAGCCGTTTGCGGTGGCAACCTGGGTGTCCGCCGCGTAGGCATAGAGAATGTGCGAGCCCACAGCCGGCAACGCCGCTTGGCCGGAGAACGCGTCTGCGCCCGTAGACGCGGCGGCAATCCAAGGGCCCTGCCAATTGTCCACCTGGAAGTAGACGTCTTCCACCGCGGGGGCACTCGGAGAGAAGCTGCTGGCCGTCGTGAACGTGAAGATCGGCGAAGGAACAGAAATCGTGCTGACGAATTGATTGCCGGGCAGCGGGGTAATCGTTGTGGTCAATGGGCTCGGTTGAACGCTCTGCTCGGGGAAAATGGTAACGTCGCCGCTGCCGGAATTCGTAACATAAACCGTGTTGGTGATGGGGTTGACGACGACGGCCGCGGGAGTGTTCGCGGCGCTGACGGTGCTGACGAAACTGGTCGCGCCGTCGATCACCGTCACGCTGCCCGCGCCGCCCGAATTCGCGACGTAGATCTTGTTGGTCACGATATTGACGGCGATCGCCGCGGGACTTAATCCCGTGGAGACGCTGGTGGTGTTGTTCGTCGCGCCGTTGATGATCGTCACCGTGTTGCTGCCTTGATTCGCCACGTAGATGGTATTCGTGATGGGGTTGACGGCGATGGCGGCCGGCTCCGGTCCGACGGTGACGGTGAGCGTGGCATTGGTCGCCCCATTGATCACCGTGACGCTTCCACCGGCGTAGTTCGCCACGTAAATATCATTCGTCGCCGTGTTCACGGCCACGGCCTTTGGGTCGGAGCCCACGGCGACCGTTGTAGTGCTATTGGTCGCTCCGTCGATTACGGTCACAGTGTCGCTCTGTGAATTTGCCACGTACGCCTTGTCAGTCACAGGATTCACGGCTACGGCGACTGGGCTGGTGCCGACGGTCACTGTGGCTGTCGAGTTCGTCGTTCCGTTGATTACGGTGACGCTGTTGCCTTGGTTGTTGGCGACGTAAATCTTGTTGGTCAGCGGGTTCACCGCGACCGCCGTGGGCTCGGCTCCCGCGGAGACGGTCGCCACCGCGGCCGGGGGATTCGCTGCCGCGTTGATCACAGTCACGTTGGCGCTGTTCAGATTCGCGACGTAAACCTGGCTGGTCGATGGGTCGTCCGCGATCGCGACCGGGTTCGTACCGACGGGGATGGTCGCCGTGACGGCGTTCGTCGCGCCGTTGAACACAGTCACGTCGTCGCTGATGCTGCCGAAATTTCCAATGAAGACTCGATTTGTCGCGGGGTCTGCCGCCACACCCGTGTACGGTGAGCTTCCCGTCACGACCGGCGCGCCCGCTGTATTCGTAGCGCCATCGATCACGGTCACGGTAGTCGTGCCGAGGTCCGCGACGTAAACCTTGTTCGTCACAGGGTTCGCGGCCAACGCGTGTGGGCCGCTCCCGACCGCAACCGTCGAAGCGAAACTGGCGTTGGTCGTGCACGAACCCATCGTCGTCGTCGCCCCGTTGATGATGGATATGTTGCTGTTGCTATTGGTGTAATTCGCCACGTAGATTTCATTGCTGGTCGAGTTCACGGCCAACGCGGAGGGCAAGGTTCCGACCGTAATGGTGGACGTGCAAGATGTGCTGGCTTCGCTGACGACCGTGATGTTGCCGCTCGTCTGATTGGCGACGTAGAAGAAGCCCGTCACCGGGTTGACTGCCACGGTGGAGGGACCGCTTCCGGCCGGAACCGCGCCGGCGACGCTGGCACTTGAGGAATTCGTCGCGCCGTTTATGACGCTTACGTTGGCGCTGCCTTGATTCGCGACGTACACCAAATTCGTGACAGGGTCGACGGCCACACTGACGGGCTGACTTCCGACGGAGAGGGTGCTTGCGGGTAGATTCGACGCGCCGTTGATCACGGTCACGGTGCCGGCGCTTTGATTGGCGACGTAGATGAAATTCGTTGTGGGATCGACGGCCACGGCGGCGGGGCCGCTTCCGACCGCGACGGCGCCTGCGGCGATGCTGGCGGTGGTGCTGCTCGTCGCCCCGTTGATGACGGTCACTGTGCCCGCGCCTTGGTTGGTGACGTAAACCATATTCGTTGCGGAGTCCACGGCCACGGCGGATGGAGAGCTGCCGGCCGACAGGGTTGCGGCAACAGTGGCGCTGGTCGTACTCGTCGCCCCGCTGATCACGCTCACAGTGCCGGCGCCTTGATTGACGACGTACACGAAATTCGTCACGGGATTGACGGCCACGGCGGTCGGACCGGATCCGACAATGACGTTCGTTGTGTTGTTGGTCGCGCCGTCGATCACCGTCACTGAGTTGGCGCCCTGATTCGCAACGTAAATCTTGTTCGTAACTGGATTCACGGCCACGGTGGTTGGAGCGGCTCCGGAAATAACCGTGGTTGTAACCGATTGCGCGCGAGCGGACGGGGCTACAGCGAGCGCGCCGAGCAGAATTGCGCACACGGCAATACGCGTGACAAATTTGTGGACCATCCTGAATCTATCGTCGAGGTGGTCTCCGGCAAAACTTCCGCGGATCATTTCTTCTGGACTCCTTATAATTTGTGCAGCAAAACTCTTTTGCCCTGAAGGTTCTTGTCTATCAGGCAGCGATCTCTTGGCCGGCATCTGGAAGTGAGCCCCAGCCGGGATACGTGCTGAGCCTTGAGCATTCAGCCCTGAGATTATGCCCCGGATTTGGCGATCCCGCTCAAACTACTGCATTAAAAATCGATCGAGCCCCGTGCGGCCGCCGGCGGGCGCTCCCGCATCGAATCCACGCCGCATTAGGCCGCTCAGCGCGCCACACACCCGAAAGTGCCCCGAAAGCCAAAAGATGCATGGGGGACCGGGGGCGTTGCCTGCGGCCATCGGCAATTTGGACGCCGAATTTCATTTTCGCGCTCGCCGCCGTTTGCTGGCACGCAGGCGGCAGAGACGCACGCAGCCGGTTTTGGTACAATCCCCCGGGCGTTGCGATCGCCCGCTTGGTGAATGCCCACGCTCAATTCGCAGCGCGCTCGAAAGAAGCCGATCCCCCTGTTTCGCCGCACCGCACGCTTGATTGTATGTGGAGTTGCATGGTTCGCGCCACCAAGATGTGGCGCCGCTAGGAGGCCCCATGTCCGTTGAAGTCGATTCGTCCTCTTCCCGTCGAAATTTCATTCGCGATCTTGCCGTCGGCGCCGCGGTTCTGCCCGTGGGAAATCTGCTCGGGCGCGAGATGCCCGGCGCAAGGCGGCCGCAAAGCATGATGCCGGCGCCGGGCGGCGCGATGGGCGCGGGCGCGGCGTTCGTTTACAACGTGACCGTCTTCGGCGCCGTGGGCGACGGAAAAACTCTTTGCACCGCCGCGATACAGAACGCCATCGACGCGTGCGCCAAAGCCGGCGGCGGAGCGGTGGTGGTGCCGCCGGGCGTTTATCTCACCGGCCCGCTGTTCCTGAAAAGCCACATGGTGTTTGAAGTGGTCGCCGGGGCCACGCTGCTGGGCAGCGCAGACTTCAAAGATTATCCGGCGATGGCAGGCCGCTGGGAAGGCTTGGACCGCACGATTTACGCGTCTCTTCTGACCGGAACCGATCTTGAAAACGTGACGATCCAGGGCCGCGGCACGCTCGATGGGCAGGGGCCTGTGTGGTGGGACGCGTTCCGCAAGACGATGGCCCTGCGGCGGCAAATGAATTTGCTGGAGCGCGAACCGGAAAATCCGCCGGGCTCGCCGCTGGCTTGGCCGCGCGCGCGCATGATCAATTTGTACCGCTCGAAGAACGTCGTGATCCGCGATCTTTCGATCGTGAATTCGCCGTCGTGGAACATTCATCCGGTGGACTGTGAGAACGTGCTGATCGACGGAGTGAGCATCGTCAATCCGAAGCTGTCTCCGAACACCGACGGCATCGATCCGGAATCCTGCCGCAACGTGCGCATCGCCAATTGCTACATCACCACCGGCGACGATTGCATCGTGCTCAAGTCCGGCTACAAGTACATCGCCGATCACCCGTTCGGCGTGTGCGAGGGAATCGTGGTGACCAATTGCTTTTTCGGCTATGGCCACGCGGGCGTAGGCATCGGCAGCGAAACTGCGGGCGGCGTGCGTAACGTCACCAGCAGCAATTGCGTTTGCGACGGCACGGTGCGCGGACTTTACATCAAGACGGCGCGCGGGCGCGGCAGCGTGATTGAGGACATTCGCGCTGTCAATTGGTCGATGCGCAATCTTGAGCAGGAGCCGGTGTTTATCACCCTCCTGTACCAGCGCGCTGACGCCGAACATGCGATGCCTGTCGATGCCACCACCCCCACCGTGCGCAACGTTTATTTTTCTGGCGTGACCGCCAACAACGTGAAACGCGCGATCGGGATACAAGGTTTGCCGGAAAGCCCGGTGCAGAATGTGTGTCTGCGCGATATCGCCGTGGAAGTGGCGGCCACTGGCGCCACGTGTTCGCACGCCGTGGGCGTTACAATTGAAAATGTCACCGTGAACGCGGATGCCGGGCCGGCGATCACCGCCAGCGATACGCGCGATCTGGAAATCCTGCGCTTCCGCACCAATAAGGCCAGTGCGGGCCAGCCGGTGATTCAATTGAATGGCGTGCAGAACGCGGTGGTGGAATCGTGCTCTGGTGCGGCCGGCAACGACGTGCTCGTGGAAGTGAAGGGAAAAGCCAACGAAGGCGTGCAACTTCTTCGCAATCGTTATAACCCGGGCGCCGCGCCGGTCACTTACACGGATGGAGCATCGGACAGCGTAGTGATACGGCGCGACTGAAACTTTATTCGTCCGCCGATTTGAGGCCGAACGATCGTCATGCAAGAGAAAGTGCTGCGTCTTGACCCCAGGGACACCGTAATCATTGCGCTGTCCGATTTGAAGCAGGGCGAATCGGTCCGCGTCGCCGGCGAGACGCACGTTCTCACCACCGACGTTTCCGCCAAGCACAAATTCGCCGCGAAGGCCTTTGCGCCGGGCGATCCAATTTTCATGTACGGCGTGATGGTGGGCCGCGCGTCTGCGCCGATTCGCGCCGGCGAAGCCATCACCACGCGCAACACTCGTCACGATGCCGCCGCGTTCCACGAAGAAACCGAGCCTTTCCGATGGCAAGCCCCGAACGTCTCAAAGTGGAAGTCGCGAACGTTTGCAGGCTATTCGCGCGCGGATGGTCAGGTGGGCACGCGCAATTACTGGTTGGTTGTGCCGATGGTGTTTTGCGAGAACCGCAATTTGCTGGTGTTGAAGCAGGCATTTGAAGAAGAACTGGGTTTCGCCGCGCCGCAAATTTATCGGCGTTACGTCGCCGATCTGGTTGGCTTGTATCGCGCGGGCAAGACCGGTGAGATTCGCGATCTTCCGTTTTCCGAGAGCCGGGCGCGCGCGGCCACGCCGCCCGTCTTCGAGAACGTAGATGGGATTAAATTTCTGCCGCATCACGCGGGTTGCGGCGGCACGCGCGAAGATGCGCGCAGTCTTTGCGGCTTGCTGGCGGATTACATTCACCATCCGAACGTAGCCGGAGTGACGGTACTGAGCCTGGGATGCCAGAGCGCGCAGGTCTCGACGCTCCAAGAAGAAATCGCGCGGCGCGACCCGAAATTCGCGAAACCCATTTTCATTTTTGAGCAGCAGAGCAGCCCGTCGGAATCGGCCATGATGTCCGCGGCCATTCAGAAGACGTTTCTGGGATTGGTAGAAGTCAATAAGTTCCGCCGCGCGCCGGCTGCGCTGTCGCATTTGTGTGTGGGCCTGAAGTGCGGTGGCTCGGATGGATTTTCCGGCATTTCCGCGAATCCGGCCGTGGGCCACGTGGCCGATTTGGTGGCCGCGCTGGGCGGCCGAAGCATTCTTTCAGAATTCCCAGAGCTTTGCGGCGTCGAGCAGGAGATGATCGATCGCGCGGCTCGCAAAGAGGTGGGAGATCGCTTTATTCAATTGATGCGCGATTACGCCGCGCGGGCCGCGGCCGTGCGCGCGGGATTTGATATGAATCCTTCGCCCGGAAACATTCGCGATGGCTTGGTCACCGACGCGATGAAGTCCGCGGGCGCCGCGAAGAAGGGCGGCACTTCGCCCGTGACCGCGGTGCTGGATTACCCTGAATACTCGACCGAGCCTGGCCTGAATCTGCAGTGCACGCCCGGTGGTGACGTGGAATGCGTAACGGCGCAGGTGGGCGCGGGAGCGAACGTGGTTCTGTTCACCACCGGATTGGGCACGCCGACCGGCAATCCCGTCGCCCCCGTCATCAAGATTTCATCGAACACGCCGCTTGCCGAGCGCATGAGCGATATCATCGACTTCGATACCGGCGCGATCATTGCCGGAACGATGAGCGTCGAACAGGCCGGCGACGCGTTGCTTGACTACGCGATCAAAGTGGCCAGCGGCGAGATCCGCACCAAAGCCGAAATACTGGTGCAGGACGATTTCATTCCTTGGAAGAGAGGAGTCTCGCTATGACTCAGGGCGCTGCGGTAGGGAAGGAGTTTCGATTGGATGGGAAGTCGGCCGTCGTTACCGGCGGCGCGAAGGGCATCGGCCGAGCCATCGCGCGCACGATTGCCGCGCATGGCGCGCGCGTCGCGATCCTGGATATCGATCAGAGCGGCGCCGAGGATGCGGCGCGTGAAATCGGCGGCGAAAGCGCGGGCGCCGTGGCGTATCGCTGCGACGTCGCCGACGCCGGCAATGTCCATACCGTGTTTGCACAAATTTTCGCGCGCGGCCGCGTCGATATCCTGGTCAATAACGCGGGTATCGCATTCGTCGGGGATATCGAGCGGACTGATGAAAAAGACTTCGACGCGTTGGCTCGCGTGAACGTGAAAAGCGTTTAT
>JBEKDK010000026.1:0-35641 GCA_050014395.1 Candidatus Acidiferrales bacterium
TCGCACGACGAACTCGCGGGATGAATGCGGCACACCTCCGGAACATGTTCATGCCCCTTAGAGGGCGTAGAGATGACTGGGAACGACCCCAGCGATTCGCCGGAGTTGCCAATTGACAGTCGAGCTTTCAGAGATGACGGAAAAACATAAAGTCAAAGGCGCCAATCAGGCGATTGGCCCGCCACGGCGGGCAGGCGCTGCCAGGAACGCGGTTACGAAGCTTTTGGAGTTTGTGGCGGCGCGCCAGTCTTCAGGAGATCGAGCGCCTTGTTGAAGACGGGATCGTCTTTGGCGGGGAGCTGGCCGACCGCTAGGGGCGCCGGAGTCTCCACGGCTTCGTCGGATTGCTCGGCGGGCGGCGCGACTTCGACGGTGGGAGGAACGCCGTCGTCGAGAATAGCTTTGCCGGCGGGCGTGTAGTAATACGCGACGGTGAGGATTAGCGCGGCGCCGTCATCAAGCGGAATCACTTTTTGTTCGGAAGCTGTGCCGAAGGTGCGCTCGCCAACGAGATCGCCGCGCTTATTATCTCCGATGGCGGCGGCCACGATTTCAGCGGCGCCGGATGTGCTGGGCGAGATGAGCACGTCAACGGGGCCGTGCCAGGCGACACTGCCGGGCGCGGCGGGGAATTCTTGCTTGGCGACGGTCTGACCGCTGAGCGAGCCGATTGTGCCGCTGGAGACGAACAACTGCGCGGCGGCGATGCCTTCGGAATCGGGGCCGGTGGAGCAATCGCGCAGGTCGAGAACTAGTTTTTGCGCGCCGTCGTGTTGCAGCTGCGCGAGCTTCGATCCCAATTCCGCGGCTGTGCCGGCGTCCAGCGTCGGCAGGCGAACGTAGGCCGTGTCGTCGGAGATTTTATTGGCGACGACATGCAGCGGCGCGATGATCTCGCGCGTCAATGCCACTTGCTCAGGCTCGGTTTTGCCGCGGCCAACGACCGCGACCTTCACTATGGCGCCGGGCGCGCCGTCAAGCAAAAGATACGCTTGCGGCACGGACATATCGCGCGTCGCAAAGCCGCTGACTTCTTCGAGGATGTCTCCGCTGCGAAGGCCGGCTTTTTCAGCGGGGCTGCCGGGCAGTTCGGAAACAACGATGATGTAACCGTAGCGCTTGGAGAGCGTCATGCCGACGGAGGCGTGCGTGCCGCCGGTGGTGCGCTCGCGGTAGTCGGAATATTCGCGCGGGCTCAGATAGGCGGAAAGCGGATCGAGCGATTCCAGCAAGCCGTGCAGCGAGCCGGCGGTGACCAGCGGAAGATTCGGCTCATCCACGTAATCTTCTTGAATGTGCTGCAGGACTTCGCCGTAGACGGTGAGCGAGCGATAGGTGCGGTCGTCGTCGCTTTTGCCGAGCAGATAGCCGAGTCCGGCGTAGCAGAAGACCACGACGGAAAGCACGATGACGATAGTTTTCCCGACTCGGCTCATGAGTTCGCTCGCTTTCTGAGGCAAGCATTATAACACGCCTGCGGAACGTCCCGGGTCATCCTCGGGAAAGCCCGGCTTCGCTACCACAAGGCGGGCGAGGTCTCCCTGGATGGGGATGTTGCGGACGCGCCGAAGGAGCTTTCGGCCGGCGACATCGGCGTGAGGTACGTCTGTGAGATGCGATCCTGCCAGCAGAGGTGGTCTTCGTCCCAAATCGCCCAGAGAAAACCGAGCATGAAGGTGCCGGCGGAAACCATATAGCCGAAACTGCGCCACAGCATTTGGCGCGGCGTGGGCATGTCGCCGTCAAAGGAGACGACGCGCAGGTGGCGGAGCATCATGCCGGGCGTTGAGCCGCCGAACACGGTGAAGAGCATGAAGTATTGGGCGTAAAACAGGCCGAGCGTTGCGACCGTGACGGCGGCGTCCAGGCGCGTGACCGTGAAGCGTCCTCCAAGCGCGCAGAACAGCGCAAGGATTCCGCCGAAGGTGAACAGGAGGAAGGCTGTGTCAAGCATGCCGGCGATGCGGCGCTCGTGCAGCTGGGCCACTGGGCGAAAATGGCCGCTTTGGGATTCCAGCGCGCCGGTGCGGGCCGCGGCCGGCTGGCGCTCAGCGCCGGCCCAATCGAGATGCGGCTGATCGACGGCGATGTTAACGCGATCGATTCGCGGCCGCGCTGTGCGTGCTTGCGCTGCCGGAGATGGCGGCAGCCAATCCAACGGGCCTTGTTCGATCTCGCGCTCAATTTCCGCGGTGCTGATCGATGCGAACGGCAAGGCCGTTTGGCCATCGGGTTGGCGCAAGGTGCGGCGTCGCGCGCGGTAGGCGGCGAGGCGCGAGTGCACTTCCGACTGCCAATCGGGTTCGACGGCGAGATTGCCCTCGGTGGGCGCAACTTCGACAGAGTTCTTGCGGATGGGCGCGGCTAAAGCTCGCTCAGGGGCAGGGCTCAATTTCCAATCGCAGAAGCAGCAAGCTTCCGCCTGCTGTTCGTTGAGGGCACCACACTGCGGACAAGTTGTTATCAAGCGTCGTTTTGCGCTGCGGGCGCTCTACGAGCGACTGCATTCTACCAACGATTGCGCGGCGTGGCAGCGAGAACGCGGGGCGTGTCTCCAATCGAACAACCCACCCCGGAGCGGCGGCATCCTGAACGTCAGAACGCGGAGAGCTTGCTGAGCTCGACTCGTTGTCAGCCCCAAAGGGGAATGCTAGGCTAACCAACTGCTTCGCGCGACGCGTATTATGGGTCCGCGCGAAGCGCGGTACGTAGCGTGAGCGGCACGACGAAACCTCTCAAATATGCGGTGGCGATGGCGTTGTTGGTTTTCTGCGCCACGATCGCGCGGGCCGATCCCGCGCAAGTGCGCGTCGCCACGGGCGATCGAATCGCGCAACTGCAGGCCGATCAGCAAAGCAAACGAGGCAACGTGTTCATCGCCGATGGACACGTGGAAATCGACTACGGCGAAGTGGTTCTGCACGCGGATCACGCCGAATTCAACTCCGATACCGATGACATCGTGGCGCGCGGCCACGTCACGCTCGATCGACCGAACCAACACATTGAATCCGATAGCGGCACCTACAACCTGAAAACCGGGCGCGGCGAATTTCAGAATGTGCACGGCGCGATGCACGTCGAGCGCAAACCGAGCGCGAGCGTGCTGATTACGCCGAATCCGTTGTCATTCGAGGCCACCACGGCCGATCACACCGACGATCGCACCTACGTGCTGCACCACGCCTGGCTGACCGTGTGCACGCCCGATCGTCCGATATGGAAGTTTTACGCGGCGGAGGCCACGCTGCACGTGGACCAGAAGGTGGTGCTGGTCAACGCGAATTTCCGGCTGTTTCGCGTTCCGCTGCTTTATCTGCCGCTGGCCACCGCCCCGGCCAGCGTCCGCAATCGCCAATCGGGATTTCTGATTCCGACCGTCTCCAACAGCTCGATCAAAGGATTCGAGTTCGGCGACGCCTACTACTGGGCGCCGAACGATTGGTCCGACCTGACGGCTGGGGCGGAGTTGCTGAGCAAGCGCGGCTGGCAGCAAAACGTGGAGTTTCGCGCGCGGCCGACGGACGACATCTCCGTTTCGGCGACGTACTTCGGCGTGATCGACCGCGGCATACCGTCACTTGGTGTGCCGCCCGAGGGCGGCCATAAACTGAACGTTTCCTTGGATGCGCACCTGGTCCACGGCTGGCACGTCGTCACCGATATCAACACGCTGAGTTCGCTGACGTTTCAATTAGTTTTTGCCCCCACGTTCGGCGAGGCTGTGAACTCCGAGGTGCAAACGAGCATTTTTGTGACCAACAATTTCGATGGGTACAGCTTCAATGTCGCTGCCAACGACTACAAGGATTTCTTAAGCGCCGGGCTCACACAGAATGGCCTGGTGCAGACGTTCCTGCAGCAAACCTCTGTCGATCTGCGCAGCGCACCCGAAGCGCGATTCTCATCGGTGGATCGCGCGCCGTGGCGGAACTGGCCGGTTTATGTTGGCTTCGATATTTTTGCCGGATCGGCCAGCCGCAGCCAGACGTGCCAGCCGCCCACGCTGTGCGCGGGTCAAGAGTTTCCGACGTTCTCGACGCCGGCGATGGTGCAACGCGACATGTTCTCCCCGCGCGTCACCGTGCCGCTGCACTGGGGACCGTGGCTCGGCCTGACTTCAAGCTACGCCGTGCGCGTGATGCGCTACGGCTCTCAGGAGGCCAGCGACATCCTCGTCGGTAAGTCGCTGATCGAAACCACAGGCGAAGCTACGATCGATCTTCGGCCGCCATCGTTTGAGCGTGTCTGGGGCCGCGGCAATACGAAATGGAAGCACACCATCGAGCCCGACATCACCTATCGCTACGTCAACGGCGTGGACGACTTCGCGAATATCATTCGCTTCGATGAAGACGACACGATCACCGACACCAACGAATTGGATTATTCCCTGACGCAGCGGCTCTACCGGCGCGTGAGCGAGGGGCAAGCCAACGACTTCATCACCTGGCGGCTGGAGGAAAAATACTATTTCGACCCCACGTTCGGCGGAGCGCTGGTGCCCGGCCAGCGCAACGTTTTTGCGGCGCTTGATTCGCTGACGCCGTTCGCATTCGCGGATACGCCGCGCCGCTATTCGCCGGTGGTGAGCGACATCGTGATCTCGCCCGGCGGTCCAATCGACGCCGAGCTGCGCGCCGATTACGATCCGCTGCAGGGCCGATTCGATACTACGGGGGCACTGCTCAAAGCCCACCCGTACAAACTTTTCAACGCGACTCTGGCGGAATTCACGATCCACAACGATCCGTTGCTGGAGCCGGCGTCCGATGTGTCCTGCCCCAATGCCGTGATGCAAACGTCAGAAAACGAGCTTTGCTATGTGCTGCAGCCGCCCGAAAATCAATTGCGCATGCTCGTCGGATATGGCGACGTGAACCGCAAGGGCTGGAACGGTTCGATCGGCTACAGTTACGATTTTCATTTGGGCGCCGTGCAGAACGAGTTGGTGCAAATCAGCTACAACGGTTCCTGCTGCGGTCTGGCCGTGGAGTACGCGCGGCTTTCGCTGGGCACGCTGCGCGACGAAAACCAGTTGCGATTCGCGCTGGTGATCGCCAACATCGGCACATTCGGCAACCTCCATCGGCAGGACAAAATCTACTAGCTTGAGCCGCGCCGCTGTGCGAGTCCGCGGCATTGTGCGAAAATATACCGGTTTGGCGATGCGCTTGGGCACGCTGGTTGCTTCCAAGCGGCCTCGAGGAGTAATTCCTTAAGATGCGAGTTTCGATTTTTGCGGCGCTGGTGGCGGGGCTGATTTCGTTCTTGTCGCCGTGTGTGTTGCCGCTCGTGCCCGGTTACATCTCGATGCTTTCCGGCATCGGCGTGGAGCAATTGCAGCGCGGCGAAAAACCGCGCGGCAGTTTGCTGGCATCGGCTGTGGCGTTCGTCTGCGGATTTTCGCTGGTGTTCATCGGATTCGGAGCGTCGGCCAGCGCCGTGGGGCAATTTCTGGTGCGCAATAAAGGCGTGCTGGGTCCGGTGGCCGGCGTGCTGATCATCATGTTCGGTTTGCACCTGATCGGCTGGCTCGGAAAGTTGGATGTCGATTCGGGCCTAGCGATTGGCGGCACGCTGCTTGTGTGCGGCGCGTTCCTCTATGGGCGGCACGGCACGGAGACAACTGGGCCCGGTGGCGTGATCGGCGGAGTGCCGTTCGCGTCGCTCTCGCTGATCTTTCTGCTGGGTCCGCGACTCGCGCGATGGCTGAATCGCGACGTTCATTTCCGTAATTTGGGCTCGAGCGACGAGCAATCGAAATCCGGCGGCCCGCTCGCCGGCGTCACCAGCGGATTCCTGCTGGGTTTCGCTTTCGCATTCGGTTGGACGCCGTGCATCGGGCCGATCCTGGCGAGCGTGCTGGCGATGGCTGCGGCCAGCCAAACGGTGGGTCGGGGGATTTTTCTGTTGGCCGTTTATTCCGCAGGTTTGGCGATTCCGTTTTTGATCACAGCGTTGGCGCTTAACAGTTTTCTGCGTTTTTATCAGCGATTCCGCCGCTATCTTCATGCCGTTGAAGTTTGCAGCGGCGTGCTGCTGCTCTTCGTAGGCGGCCTGATTTTCTTCGATCGGCTGACCTGGCTTTCCGGTAAACTAGCATTTCTGAATCGATTTGTCCGCTGAGGACGCCTGCTATGCGAAAAACCATTGTCGTGCTGGTGATTGTGGTGGCCCTAGTGACGGTGGTCGCGTGGGCCAATCGGCATTGGCCGGGCTACAACGCCGAAGCGTCTGTGCCGCAGCAGGCCGCCACTTCGGATTCCGCGTCGCTAGGCATGGATGATGCCGCGTTGCAGACTCTTCCGCTGACCGATCTGGACGGCAAGCAGGCTACGCTGGGCGATTACCGCGGCAAGGTGGTGCTGGTGAATTTCTGGGCCACGTGGTGCGGGCCATGCAAGATCGAAACGCCGTGGCTGATCGATTTCCAGCAGAAGTACGGTTCGCGTGGCCTCGTGATTCTTGGCATATCGATGGACGAAGAAGGAAAATCAGTTGTGGCGCCGTACGTCGCGACCACGCTGTTCGACGTGAACGGACAGAAGGAACCCTTCAACTATCGCATTCTGTTGGGCAACGACGACATCGCGGACAAGTTCGGCGGCGTGGAAGGAATGCCAACGAGCATGCTATTCACGCGCGATGGCCGAAAAGTGAAAACGCTGATTGGCCTCTACGATTACGACGAGATCGACAAGGACATTCAAAGTTTGTTGTAGGTGAGCTAAGAGCGCCGCGTGCGTCGCGGTGCTTTTCCCGCGTGCCTCATAAAATTTCCGCCACGAGTGACGCGACGTATTCGGCGATCGTCAGCGCCGACGTGAGCCCGGGCGATTCGATGCCGATCAGTTGAATCGCGCGCGGCACATTTGCGTCCGGCGTGATGACGAAGTCGGCGACGCCCGTCGAGCCCGGGGGCACAGGCTTGGCGCGAATCCCGGTGTGCGCCAAACGCAGATCGCTCGCCGTGATTTCCGGCAGCATGGCGCGCACGCCCTCGACGAATTCCTCGATCGGATGGCGATTGCGCTCGTAGTCGTTCTTATCGGCGATGTAATCCCCGGTTGGGCCCACCCATAACGCGCCCGAGGTCGTCCTCGTCAAATGCATGCCCAGAGTGAGACTGATCTGGTGAGGCGCGGGATAGACCAGCGCGCGAACCAGATCGGCTTTTTCGCGCACTACTTCGCAATATTCTCCACGAACGGGATAAATGCGATAGCTGCGATTGCCGAGCAGCGCGGCGACTTCGTCGGAGAATAGTCCGGCACAGTTGATCACGCAGCGCGCCTCGATTGTTTCTTCTTGCGTGCTGCCGGCTTCGCCGATGGCGATGCGCGCGCGAATTGCATCCGCGGCGGGCTCAAGCGCGGTCGCGCGCGCTCGCGTCAGCAAATTCGCGCCGCGCTCCGTGGCGTGGCGTGCGAAGGTCTTCACCAACTCTTCGGCATTGAGGATGCCGGTCGAGGGGATTTCGAGCGCGGCGAAGGCTTCGATGTGCGGCTCGATTGCCCTCATGCGCTCGCGATCGATAATGCGCAACCCTTCGACGCCGTTGGTGCGGCCCGTTTCGTAGAGCTTCTCGAGCGCGGGCATTTCATCCGCGTTCGCGGCGACGACGAGTTTGCCGCACGCACGATGCGGCACGCCGTGCGCCGCGCAGAATTCGTGCATCAGGCGGTTGCCGCGCACACACAGACGCGCCTTCAACGAGCCTGGCGGATAGTAAATGCCGGAATGAATCACCCCGCTGTTGCGCGTGCTTTGTCCAGCGCCCAGGTACGGCGCGGCTTCCACCAGAAACACGTCCGTCCACCGCGCAGCAAGCTCCCGCGCCACGGCGCATCCCACCACGCCGCCGCCGATGATCAGGACATTCACGCGATCCATAGAATTGTTGTGTGCCGCGCCGCGCGATCAGCCGGGGCCCAGCGGAAGAAAGTATTGCGTGCCCTTCACGGGATCCTGCAGGCGGCGCAAGAGTTGCTGCAAATCTTCGTTGCGATCCACGAAGTCGATTTCGGACGTGTTCACGACGAGCAGATTGGAAGCGGAATAGCGGAAGAAAAAATGCTCGTACGCGCGCACAACTTCTTCGATGTACGCGCGCGAAATGCGGCCCTCCGACGGCGCGCGCTTGCGGGCGATGCGCTTCTGCAGCACTTCGGGCGTGGCTTGCAGGTAGATCACAAGATCGGGCGCGCGCAGGCCGGCGGAGAGGATCGAGTAGTAGCGCTCGTAGAGTTGCAGATCGACGTTGTCGAGATTGATGTACGCGAAGATTTTGTCTTTCTCGAGAAGATAATCCGCGACGATCGCGCCCGGCGACGTTTCCACTTGCGCATCGCGCCAGCGCTGCTGGCGCTCCATCAAGAAATACATTTGCGTGCGGAAGGCGGCGCCGCTCTTTTCCTTGTAGAAATCGTTGAGAAACGGATTCTCTTCGCAATCCAGGATGCGCCGCGCGTGCATGCGGTCGGCCAGAATCTGCGCGAGCGTGGATTTGCCGACGCGCAACGGTCCTTCGACGGCGATGAATCGGGGAGTTTCAAACGCCGGCGGCTTTGGCAGCGCCGGCGGGGCGGGGGTCGCGCGCGGCGCAGGTTTGTGAGGGCGCGGCATCGGCGGGAATTATAGCCTGAACGCCGCCCGCGCCGGATACCATCGCATGCCTAATCAAGGATTGCCGTAACCGCTAGCCGCGCGAGCGGGACGTTCGTCGGCTGCGATCTACGAGAAGTCGAGTTCGACTTCATCGACGTAGCACCAACCCCAATTTTCGCCGGGCTCGATGGATCTCATGATCGGGTGCTTGGCCGCGTGGAAATGTTTTGTGGCGTGTTTATTTTTAGAAGAATCGCAGCAGGCGACGTTGCCACAGATCATGCACATCCGCAGATGGACCCAAGTGTCGCCCATTTTCACGCATTCGGCGCAGACACGGGCGTGAGGCTTCAGGCCTTTCTTGATTTCGTTCAGGTGAGTGCATAGGGGCATTTTGTCGGCTCCTCGATTTTGATGCTTACAGGTTAAAGCTCAGCCAAAACCCGATGGACCATGTGCACGGCGATTGCGCCTTCGCCGACGGCGGAGGCGACGCGCTTGACGTTTCCCGCGCGAACGTCGCCGACGGCGAACACGCCGGGCAGACTCGTCTCAAGCATCAGCGGGTAACGCGGCAGCGGCCATTTGGGTGTGCTGGAGCCGTTCGGCGTGGGGCCATCGGCAAGCGCCGGCGCATCTCCGTTCGCAGGATTCATATCGCGACCGGTGACGATGAATCCTTTATCGTCCAGAGCGACGCAGCCCTTTAGCCACTCGGTCCGTGGCGATGCTCCGGCCATGATGAAGAGGTGGCGAATGTCGTGGACGGAAGTCTCGCCGGTGGATTTGTCTTTCCAGGTGACGCGCTCGAGATGCTGATCGCCGTCGAGCGCGACAATTTCCGTGTGGTAGTGCAAATCGATATTGGGATTCTGCTCGATGCGCTGGACTAAGTAGCGCGACATCGTGTCCGACAATTCCCCGCGGCGCACGAGCATGTGCACTTTGCCGGCGGTCTGCGCGAGATACACCGCGGCTTGACCGGCGGAGTTGCCGCCGCCGACCACGATCGAGTCCTCGCCTCCACACAATTGCGATTCCATGTGCGTGGCGCCGTAGTAGACGCCCTGGCCTTCGAACTGTTTGAGACTGGCGATGGGCGGTTTGTTGTACTGCGCTCCGGTGGCGATGATCACGGAGCGGGTCACGAGGCGCGTGCCGTTGTCCAGAACCACTTTGAATGGATGGTGCGCGCAATCCAGGCGCTCCACGCCGTGCGCGACCATCATCTTGGCGCCGAATTTTTCCGATTGCGCGAGTGCGCGCGCGGCCAGTTCTTGTCCGGAAAGGCCCATCGGAAACCCCAGATAATTTTCGATCTTGGAGCTTGAGCCGGCCTGGCCTCCGGGCGAGGCCGTCTCAATCACCAGCACGTCAAGTCCTTCGGACCCGGCGTATACGGCCGCGGCCAGACCTGAGGGTCCAGCGCCAACGATGATCACATCGTGGATGTGCGATTCATCGACTGTGGGGTTGAACCCGGCGCGATCGGCCAGTTCCTGGATCGTCGGATTGCGCAGCACGTAGCCCGTGTTGTTGCAGATGATCACGGGAATTTCATCGAGCTTCACTTCAAAGCGATCGAGGAGTTCCTGCGCAGTCTTATCGACATCGAGATCGACATAGTTGAACGGATGCTCGTTGCGCGTGAGGAATTCGCGCAGGTGCAGCGTGTTGGCGGAGTGGCGCGAGCCCAGCAGGACCATGTTGCCTTGGCCGCTGCTGACCAGCGCGAGTCGCCGCAGAATGAAGGCGCGCATAAAAATTTCGCTCAGCTCGGCGTCTTTGGCGATCAGCGTGCGCAGTCCATCGCCATCGAGTTCCAGAAATTCGCCCGGCTCGGTGACGCGGCCGCGCACCAGACAGCGCCGGCCGGAGATCATCGTCATCTCACCGGTGAATCCGCCGGGGGCGTGCGTGGTGATAGGCTCTTCGGAATTCAGGCGGGGCTGCACGATCTCCATATTGCCGGAGAGCAAGACGAAGAACGGGACGTTCGTGTCGCCGGGCTCAAAAAGAATTTCTCCTTTGGCGACGCGCCGAATCTTGGCGACCGAGCGGATTCGATCGATCTGATGCGGCGTCAGGATTGGGAAAGCTTGCGTGCGGGCGTCAAGTGCGCTGGGAAATGGCGTGGCAGACATTTGGCCCCCTGGGTGGCGCGGCGATCGGAAACCATTAGAGTACGTTGGGGGCTATTTGGATACAACCGTGCGGCCGGCCGCGGGCTGAGCGCGCGTTTTTGGGGGCGCCGATCGCCCGGACGGGGTGGTGCGGTGGCAGAAGCCATGGGTTGACTCAGCGCCGCAAAAACCATTAAATAGGCGACCTCTGAAACACGTTCTACCCCCTGAGCCGAAACCTGATCGGCGGCATCGAATCGATGGGAGCGTGACATGACAGGCTCGGCGACCGCGGTAGGCAGTTCATCGAAGCATCGCTCATCGACGAATGGCACTCCGCTCGGACTGGCCCTTTTGCCGCGGCTGGCGGCGGCGCGGGCGCGGACCGACGAGTTATTCGGGATCGTGCGCCGCGAAGCGCTGTACGATCGTCCGATCGCCGAGCGCCATCGCATCATTTTTTACACCGGACATTTTGAAGCGTTCGATTGGAACCTGCTGGGCCGCGGGCATTTTGCCTTGCCGGCATTTGACGCGACGTTCGATCAGCTATTCGCATTCGGAATCGATCCGGTGGGCGGCGGGCTGCCGACCGATACGCCGGAGGATTGGCCGGCGCGCGAGCAGGTGGCGGCTTACAACCGGCGCGTGCGCGATGCGATCGATGAACGTTTGGCGGCATCGCTCGATGCAACGGCGGAGCGCGCGGCCGAGACGGCGCGGTTGCTCCATGTGGCGATCGAGCATCGCTTGATGCACGCCGAAACTCTGGCCTACATGCTGCATCAATTGCCCACGGACCGAAAAATCCTGAACGTTGATCCGCCTGCGCCAGCCGGATCGCCGGTGAAGCCGCGCATGGTGCGGATTCCGGCTGGCGCGGCCACGCTGGGATTGCGGCGAGGTGAAGACTGCGCCTTCGGATGGGACAATGAATTTGAGGAGCACATCGCCGAGGTGCCGGAGTTTCGGATCGATGCACACAAGGTGACCAATGGGGAGTTCCTGGATTTCGTATCGAGCGGAGCTTACCGGGAGCGCTCGTTTTGGCAAGACGCGGATTGGGATTGGCTGCAATCGAGTGGCACCTCGCGGCCGGCGTTTTGGATTCTTCGCGCCGGACGCGCTTACTTGCGGACGATGTTCGATGAAATTCCGCTGCCGCTCGATTGGCCCGTGTACGTGAGCCATGCCGAAGCGGCGGCGTACGCGCGCTGGGCGAAGAAGGAATTGCCCAGCGAAGCGGAATGGCATCGCGCGGCGTACGGGACTCCTTCCGAGCCGCACGGAGAGCAACACGCGGAGAAATCGGAGCGCGCGTTTCCGTGGGGCGGCCAAGCACATGAGCCCGCGCGCGGCAATTTCGATTTTGCGCGATGGGATCCCGCGCCGGTGACGGCGTACCCGGCGGGCTCCAGCGCTTTTGGCGCGGAAGGTCTTCTGGGCAACGGATGGGAATGGACGCGCACGATCTTTGCGCCATTTCCTGGGTTTGAGCCGTTTGCTTTCTATCCGGGCTACTCGGCAAATTTTTTCGATGGCCGGCACTTCGTTATGAAGGGCGCGTCGGCTCGCACGGCCGCGTGTTTACTGCGCCGATCGTTTCGCAATTGGTTCCAGCCGCACTATCCATTCGTATACGCGGGTTTTCGCTGCGTGCAGCGGGGGTCGTGATGTCAACCGAGCTAAAGCTGCCACGATTTCCGGCGGATGCGATTGCGCAGGACTCGATTGCGGAATTCGCCGGCGACGTACGCGCCGGTTTGACCAAACCGGGACAGAAAGAGTTGCCGCCGAAATATTTCTACGACGATGTGGGCTCGGCGCTGTTCGAGGTGATTACGCTGCTGCCGGAATATGGATTGTCTCGCGCGGACGATCGGTTATTGCGCGAGCATGCGGAAGCGATCGTGCGGCCGCTCTTGCCGGCGCCAGTAGTGGTTGCGGAGTTGGGCAGCGGCAGCGGGAAAAAGACGCGCCCGATTCTGCGAGCGCTGGCGCGGCGCCAGCGTACGACGTATTACCCGATTGAGATTTCGCCGGCGGCGCTGGCACAAGCTGTGAAAGATTTGGGCCAATTGGATCGCGTGAATGTTTTTGGCTTGGAGCGAGCGTATCTGGATGGTCTGGCCATGGTGGCCGCGGATCGCCGCGCTGGCGAGCGCTTGCTGGTGCTATTTCTCGGTAGCACGATCGGGAATTTCGATCGCTCGGCGGCCGCGCAGTTTTTGGTCGACGTGCGGAGCAGACTGCTGCCGGGAGACGCGCTGCTGTTGGGCGCCGATCTCGTGAAGCCGGTCGAGCAACTGCTGCGGGCATACGACGATCCGCTGGGAGTTACGGCTGCATTCAACTTGAATCTGCTGGTGCGCATCAACCGCGACTTGGGAGCGAATTTCGATCTTCGGGCTTTCTCGCACTTGGCGCGCTACGACGAGATCGAGCGGCGCATCGAGATGCATCTGGTTTCGCGACGCCGCAAGGAAGTCTCGATTCCCGGCGCCGGTTGCTCCGCCCATTTCGATAGTGGCGAGACAATCTGGACGGAAAGCTCCTGCAAATACACGACCGACGAAATCGTTGACATGGGCGGAAGTTCTGGATTTCGTGTGGAAGCGCGCTGGGTGGACGAGGAATGGCCCTTCGCCGAAACCTTGATGATCGCTGCTTGAGCGGCGCAATGCCGCGAGGGCCAAAAGCATTTGGAGAATCAAAGCGTTTTGCTCGTCGGCAGGTGGTTGAATGGACCGCCGTCGGCAGGCGATGGTAAGCTCATGCTTCGAAATCTCGCGCGCGAGGTGAGCGTGTTATTTCGAAAGGTGAAGTTTGGCGAATCCCGCCTCGCAGAAACCCGACGGAGTTCCAGGCCATGAGCGCTTCCGAACCGCCAACCGGCTTGCCCGCCATCTCCCAGCCTGTGGCGGCGCCGCTGACTCGCGCGGCGATATTCCTGGTCGTAACCCTGCAGCCGGACGCTGAAAGCTGCGCGACCGTGCGCTCATTTTGCGGAGAACTCGCCGCGCTGATTCGCGCAGTGGGGACTCGCGATCAGGAAGCCGCGCTTTCCTGCATCATGGGAATAGGGTCCGAGGCGTGGGACCGGCTTTTTGGTTTACCGCGACCGGCGATGCTGCATCCGTTCCGGGAGATTCGTGCAGGAGCGCGCCACGCGGTTTCCACGCCGGGCGACTTACTGTTTCACATTCGCTCGAAGCGCATGGATTTGTGTTTTGAGCTATCGACGCAAATCATGGCGCGCATCGTGAATGCGGTTACGCCGGCGGACGAAGTGCACGGTTTTCGTTATTTCGATGACCGCGATCTGATTGGATTCGTCGACGGCACCGAGAATCCCAGGGGCCAAGCAGCGGTCGACGCCGTGCTCATCGGCGAGGAAGACGCCGCGTTCGCCGGAGGCAGCTACGTGATCGTGCAAAAATATTTGCACGACATTGCGGCATGGAATGCGTTGCCCACGGAAGCGCAGGAGCGGATCATTGGCCGCAAGAAACTGTCCGACGTCGAACTGGACGATTCCGTCAAACCAAGCTCAGCTCACAACGCGCTCACAACGATTGTCGAGGATGGGAAAGAGATCAAGATTCTGCGCGATAACATGTCCTTCGGCCGCGCCGGGCACGGTGAATTTGGAACGTATTTCATCGGCTACAGCCGTTCGCCGAGCACCACGGAGCTAATGCTCGAGAATATGTTCGTCGGCCGGCCGCCCGGCAATTACGATCGGTTGCTCGACTTCAGCCGCGCCGTCACCGGGAACCTGTTCTTTGTGCCGACCGCGACTTTTCTTGAGGATCTAACGGAAGACCAGCCCGCGGCAGCGTCAACCCTCGACGCACCAGCGGCAGCCGAACCATCTTCATCCATCTCCCCGATCCGCGATGGTTCGCTCGGTATCGGTTCCCTCAAAGGAGAAATCTCAAATGAATAATCTGCACCGTGAGCTAGCTCCGATTTCCGATGCGGCGTGGGCACAGATTGAAGAGGAAACATCGCGCACGCTCAAGCGCTATCTCGCCGGACGGCGCGTGGTTGACGTGCAAGGGCCGAGTGGCACGGGCCTTTCGGCCGTTGGCACGGGCCATCTGCGTACGATCAAGGCTCCGGAGGACGGCATCGTCGCGAGACAGCGTGAGGTGAAGGCGCTGGTCGAATTGCGCGTACCCTTCGAGCTGAATCGCCACATGATCGACGACGTCGAACGCGGCGCGAATGACTCAGACTGGCAGGCGGCGAAGGACGCAGCGCGCCAAATCGCCTTCGCCGAAGACGGCGCCATCTTTGATGGTTATGCCGCGGCCGGCATCGAAGGCATTCGTCAGGGGACCAGCAATCCGAAGATGACGCTTCCTGCCGACGTGCGCGAGTATCCGCAAGCGATTGCCCAGGGCTTGAGCCAGTTGCGCCTGGTCGGCGTCAACGGCCCCTACGCCGTGCTGCTGGGCGCCGACGCCTACACCGCGCTCGCCGAGACCAGCGACCACGGATATCCGGTGCTGGAACACGTCAAGCGACTTGTCAAAGATCAAATCATCTGGGCGCCCGCCATCGCTGGCGCCTTCGTGGTGACCACCCGTGGCGGCGATTTCGGCCTGCACATCGGGCAGGACGTCTCCATTGGCTACCTCAGCCACACGGACGCCGCCGTTCGTTTGTATCTGCAGGAGACGTTCACGTTCCTCCTGCTCACCACTGAGGCGGCAGTCGCGCTGGCTTCTCCAGCCAAGGCGCGAACGAAGTGACGGGCCACTCCACGTTCGGTGATTGAATGCTTCGCCGCCGTGAAGCTTGCGATCGCTCAATACTTTTGACGCAGCCTCCCTGCCGCGACAGCCTAGTCCGCGCAGGATTCGGCCGGCAGCGCAACAAATGCTGGATATTCGAGCACGAAACAGGCGAGAGAGAAAATACGCGAGACTGTGGCGGTGGACGCAGTCTCGCGCGAACTCTTCTCTGTCTGAATTCCCTGCCAACAGGGAAATATACAGGGAAAATTAAGCTTTCCTTCGCATTCGTTACCAGATAAGTGCCTACCAAAGAGTATTTTGGCTGGAAAAACTGCGCTTTTGCGACGAATCGAAACAGGGAACGAACAGGGAACAAGCAGGGAATGCAAATTCCCTGTTATGAGACGTGTGCAAAGCAGTTCCCAGTTTTTCCATCGGCGTCAGTTGGAAGTGACACCTAGACCGAAAGGTTCCAACGCTTGAGCTCCACAAGAATTCGATCGACGTAGGGATTACCTGCTGCACGGAATTTGTCAGGAACATAGGGCCCATTCACCGACTCTCAGTAAGCTTGGGTGAGCCGGTCAGATTTGATTCAGTAGCTGGCGGAATTGGGTATACTCCGCCCGTTGCGCGCTCGATCTGACGGAGACATTTGAGGGTAGCCCTCACAAACGGGATCGAATCTGCTGCGACCCCGCTCGTGGACCATATACGGCGCCGCATAGCCTTGCGGCTGCTCCCGCTTCTTTTCACGCTCTATATCGTTAACTATCTGGATCGCACCAGCGTCGCGTATGCGGCGATCGGAATGTCGCGAGACCTTGGGTTCAGCGATCGCGTATTTGGACTGGGAGCAGGCGTCTTTTTCTTCAGCTATTTGGTCTTGCAGATTCCGGGCGCCTTGCTCGTGGAACGCTGGGGCGCGCGGAGGATGATATCCGCGACGATGATCGCGTGGGGATTTCTGACGGCCCTGACGGCACTGGTACATATTCCGGCCCAGCTTTATTTGGCGCGCTTCCTGTTGGGAGCGGCGGAGGCCAGTTTTTTCCCCGGGGTCATCTTGTATCTCAGCCACTGGTTCATACAGGAGGACCGCGCGAAGGCGACAAGCAGTTTCATGTCCGCCGTGCCGCTGTCGCTCGTAATTGAGTCGCCCATCGCAGGCTGGATTTTGGGCCGCAGATGGATCGCGATTGATGGCTGGCGATGGCTTTTCATCTTGGAAGGGATCCCCGCGGCCGTGCTGGGCTTGGTTGCCTACTTTCACCTGACCGAGTCGCCGCGGGAGGCAACATGGCTTGCTCCCGAGCAGCGCGAGTGGATAGAAGGAAAGCTGCGCGAAGAGAAGCCTGCCAGCATGCAAGCGATGTCCGTCCGCCAGGTCCTAATCTCTCGCACGAACCTATTGCTAGCCGCCGCTGCGTTTTTGAATTTTTCTGCGGTTTATGGCTTCATTTTCTGGTTCCCGACGATGCTGAAACGCCAGTCAGGATTTTCGGACGTGCATGTCGGACTGCTCGGTGCTTTGCCATACTTGGCTTGTTTCGCCGCGATGCAAGCGAACGGATGGCATTCCGATAAGAGCCGCGAACGACGCTGGCACTCCGCGGCGCCGTTGCTTATTTCGGCAGCGGGGCTGATGGGCCTCGCCGCACAGCCCCGGTCCATCGTACTTTCACTCGTGTTCTTCACGATGGTCGGCGTCGGCATGGCTTTTCTCGCGGCTTTTTGGGCGATTCCGACGGAAATCCTCAGCCAGGCGGCGGCAGCGCCAGCGCTTGGAGTGATCAATGCTGTGGGCAATGTGTCGGGTTTAGCGAGTCCATACTTATTCGGTTACCTAAATACTCGAACAGGATCATTTTCGTCCGGACTATCCGTACTGGCGCTTTCTGCATTTGGCGGAGCGCTGCTGATGCTGTGTATTCCAAGGACCGCGCGAGCGGTCGTGAGCCAACAATGAAAATAACCGAAGTGCGCACACGTGTTGTTCAATGGGAAGGCAAGACCACGCCGCTGCCTTCTCACTTTTGCACCAATCCAATGGACCTGGTGATGTTCCGCGAAGCATCCATGGGAAACTTTGCATTCCACGGATGGTTGCTGGTGGAGATATTCACGGACGCCGGCCTAGTGGGCCTGGGCAATGCGGCGCTCGCCCCGCTGGTGACCAAGCGCTGCATCGATATCTACCTGAAGCCTCTTCTGATCGGCGCGGACCCGTGGGACATCGAGTATCTGTGGCAGCAGATGTATCGCCGCACGATGGCCTTCGGGCGCAAGGGCGTGGGAATGACGGCGATTAGCGCGGTCGATATCGCGCTGTGGGACCTGCTGGGGAAATCGGCTAAGCAACCCATATATCGATTGTTGGGGGGACGAACCAAGAAGCGCATCCCGGTTTATGCCAGCCGGCTTTACAGCATGCCTGTGGATCAGTTGCGCGCGGAAGCGCAGCGCTACAAGGACGAAGGGTACAAGGCGATGAAGCTGCGTTTTGGTTGGGGGCCGGTGGACGGTGCGGAGGGGATGCAGCGCAACGTCGAGCTGGTGCGGACGGTCCGCGAGGTGGTCGGTGACGGCATCGATGTGATGGCTGACGCCTACATGGGCTGGACGCTCGATTATGCCAAGCGCATGCTGCCGCTGCTCGAGCCGTTCCATCTGCGCTGGTTGGAAGAGCCGGTGATTCCAGACGACACCCGCGGTTACAAGGAACTGAAAGCCTACGGCCGAGTGCCGATCGCCGGTGGAGAGCATGAGTTCACGGTGTTTGGCTTCCGCGACCTGCTCGAGGCGAATGCGCTCGACTACATTCAGTTTGACACCAACCGTGTGGGCGGGATCAGCCAGGCGCGGAAAATCTCAGCGCTGGCGGAAGCGTATCAGGTCCCTGTGATACCGCACGCAGGGCAGATGCACAACTACCACGTGGTGATGGCCAGCCTGAACTCGCCGATGGCGGAGTTCTTTCCCAAAGTCGAGATCGAAGTTGGCAACGAATTGTTTTGGTATATTTTCGACGGCGAGCCGGTTCCCGTCGATGGCTATATCGATCTGGATGAGAACACGCCGGGGCTAGGCCTGACGGTTAACGAAGAGTCGCTCACGCGCTTCCGGGTCGTCGAGCACGACACAATCTAGATCACCATCCAAGCTTGGGACGGCGCGGCATCACCGCGCATCGCGTTGTAAATCTGGCGCTCGGTGGGCCGCACGTCTCGCACAAGAAACGCGCACACACTCCCTGGTAAATTTGTTGTGTCCGGCGCGGGTCAGGACTACGATGCGATACGGGGAGGTTCAACTTTTGCCTGTACGTTAACTCGTACAGCTGCGAGATGAAATCCCGCAGAAGGGTGGGAAAAGATGGCGACTGAGTGTTTCACCTCCCGTAGGAATTTCCTTAAGACATCACTCATCGGTGGATCGGCGGCGGTGGTGGCCCTGCGTTTGCCTTCAGCACGGAACGGCGTCGTGGCGCCTGCCGTTAAGCGCCAATTCACAAGCCGTGTTGCGCTGACCAGCGGCGAGGATCGCGCGAATCTGGCGTTCAAAGCGCTTGAGCCGTTCAAGAAGGAAATCGCGGCCGCCATTGGAGACAAGCGCGTCATCCTGAAACCGAATAACGTCATCATCAACAAGTCGCTATGCGCGACGCACGCCGATAATCTGGAAGGCATCCTGGAGTTTTTGAAGTCCATCGACAAGAAAGACATTGTGATCGCGGAATCGCCGGCGAACGGTTCGGCCTTGGATGGCTTCGCCAATTATGGTTACAACAAATTTGTCGGCCAGTATGGCGTGAAGCTGGTGAACCTGGATACCGAGGGGGACGAAATTGTTCAATGCATCGACGAGAAGGATTTTCAACCGCATGCTTGCCGCGTATCCAAGCTGATTTTGGATCCGAACAACTTCATCATTTCCGCGGCCAAGCTCAAGACGCACGACCTGGTCGGCATCACCCTCTCGCTGAAAAATATCGTCGTAGGATCGGGGATTAAAGACTCGCCCGCTGCGGGAGGCAAGTCCGACAAACGGCTGATGCACGGCGGCGGCACGCACGGCATCAACTACAATCTCTTTACGCTCTCCGCGAAACTGCATCCGGACCTGGCGGTGATCGATGGTTACGAAGGCATGGAGGGCACCGGGCCTGTGAACGGCACGCCCGTGGAACAACGAGTCTGCATGGCCAGCATGGATTGGCTTGCCGCCGATCGCGTGGGCGCGGCGCTGATGGGCGTCGACATCAGCAAGATCGGCTACCTGACTTATTGCATCCAGGCGGGCGACCGCGGCGAAGGGGATTTGAGCAAAATTGAGATCGTCGGCCCGCCGATCAAGGACGTCGCGAAAACGTATCAGCTGCCGCAGGACTGGGAGCAGATTACAAGCTGGCAGCTACCGGCATAAACGTCAGAGCGTCGCGCGCACAGATTTAAGGAGCGGCATTTTCTATAGGCGCGTCGCGATGCTCGCGATCAGCAGGTCGTTCGTTCGCACTAACGGTCGATCCGCAGTGTCATCTTATCGAGAGCAGCGCGATCGAGCGGATAGCCCAGACCGGGCTCCGTCGGCGCCGGAATGTAGCCATCCGCATCAGGACGGAATTTGTACGTGGAATACGGGCGGTCCGCATATTCGGCCGGGAATGGCATCTCAAACCAATAGGCGTTCGGCAGCGCCAACTCGACGTGGAAGTGCAGCGCCAGATCGAACATGTTTCCCCAATTGTGCGGCGTGCACTCCAATCCGAATGCGTCGGCCAAGAGGCCCACACGCATGGAGCCGAAAATTCCTCCGACGTTGTCCGCAATCAGGCGCACCACGGTGAGGGCGTTGTGCTTGATGTAGTCGGCGTAATCCGCGATCGAGTAAATAAATTCGCCCACGTGAATGGCCAAATCCAAAGTCGCGCACAGTTCGATGAGCCCGTCCATATCCGAGGTGCGAACCGGATCTTCAAACCAAAGGTAATCGAGTTCATCGAGCAGACGGCCAACCTGTAGGGCCTCGAAGCGGTTGTAGCGCTGCACCGGATCGTGCGCCAAAACATATTCGTCGCCGACGGCTTTGCGAACTTGGCGGATCTCCTCCATGTGACCAATGTACGAGGGAATCGGCGGACCGTCCTTATGCTGGCCGCCGCCGGGATGAATTTTGTAGCCCTTGTAATTTTGCTGTACGGCCTTGAGCACATCCGGAACGTAATCTTCGATGCTGGGCAAATGTTGGGAGCTGGCATAGGCCATCAACCTATTTTTTGAGCCGCCACCCAGAAGCTTGTAGATCGGGCGGTTGACCGCCTTGCCCAGGATGTCCCACATGCAGACGTCGGCGGCAGCGGTGTAATAGTTCGGCCACGATCCGCCGCCGCGAGTGCTCAAGCCCGATCCGGCGACGCTTGCGCCGCCGAACGCCGGCGTCAATCCAGGGCCCGCTGGTGCGCTGCCGAACCCCGGGACGCCCGCGCCGGTACGTGGCCCGCCGGGAGCTCCAGGCGGCGCACCGTCAAATCCCGCGGTGGATTTCATGCCCGACGTTGCGGTGAGATTTGGAAGAAGGTCGAGGATGTTCTTGCCGACCAGTGCGGGTTTGGCCCAATCCAGCCAGTGCTCGGTGCGATTGCGATTGCCGAGCGTGTAGTTGCCTTCGATGCCGTCCTCTGTGACCACCGAGATGATTTCGCCCGTCTCGGTTCCGTTGAGCTTGTGAATGCCGGTCATGTCGGTGACGTAAACTTTCACCTCTTTAATCGTGAGGTTCGGCAGATCGGCGGGCTTCACGCCGACTGCCTGCGCCGCCGCGAGGCCCGGATTAGCCCATGCGGGGGCTGCTCCGACCGCGCTTCCGGCGGCCACCGCGAGTGCGGAATCACGCAGAAACTTACGTCGCGAGAATTGTCGGTTTGACATGTGCTCTCCTAGACGCTCGGCCGGCTTATTTCTCCGGCAGCGCGAACGAAAGAATGTTGGCCCCAGATGCAACCGCCACGTATTGACGCCCACCGACCGTGTACGTCATGGGTGATGCGTGCCACGCATAGTTAGCCTCGAAATGCCAGAGGAACTTTCCGGTCTGAGCATCGACTGCGGCAAAACCTCCGCTGGTCTCTCCGAGAAACACCAAGCCTCCGGCAGTGGCCAGCACGCCCGAATAATTCGTTTCGATTGGACCGATCAAAGGAATCTCCCAAACGATTTTTCCGGTCTCCATCTCGATCGCGCGCAGATATTTCATCGGCGGATCGGCCGGATTGTTGTAGCGTCCGTAGCCGCCATCCTGAGCCTTGTGGTAGATGCTGCAATCTTCGACGGTCATAACGTAGTACAGGCGCGTCGAGGGACTGTACGCCGTCGAGTACCAGTTGGTGGCTCCGCGCACGGCGGGACACGTTTTCACACCTTCCACACTTGTTTCGTTTGCGGGTAGGAGAATTGGGCGGCCATCGGCTCCGATGCCGCTGGCCCAGTTCAGTTTCTTGACGAAAGGAGTGGCTAGTAGCAGTTTCCCGTTGGTGCGATCGAGGACGTAATAGAAACCGTTGCGATTGGCATGCAGCAGAAGTTTGCGCTGCTGCCCTTGGAACGACGCGTCGATCAGGACCAGCGGCTCGTTGGCATCCCAATCGTGCAGGTCGTGTGGCGTGAATTGGAAATACCAGAGCAGCTTTCCGGTCTTCACGTCGAGCGCCACGTCGCTATTGGTGTAAAGGTTGTCGCCGCCGCGCTCATCGCCATTGGTGTCGGGATAGGGATTGCCAACGGCCCAGTAAAGAACATTCGTTTCCGCGTCGTAACTGCCGCTGAGCCACGTCGCGCCACCGCCCAGCGCGTAGGCGCTACCTTTCCAGGTTTCGTAGCCAGGATCGCCGGGGCGGGGAACGGTCCAGAAGCGCCACACCAACGCGCCGGTGGTTGCTTGGTACGCCGAAACGAAACCGCGAATTCCGTCATCGCCGCCGGATACGCCTGCGATCACCAAATCGCCGACGACCAGAGGCGCGGACGTTCCACCGTAATGTTCCGGCGTGTCCGGTGGCAGGTGGACGTCCCAGAGAAGCGCCCCGGTCACTCGATGCAGGCAGATCAGGTGCGCGTTGTCGGTAATGAAAAAGACGCAATCACCCAGCAGAGCAACGCCGCGATTTGCGCCCCTGGAAGCGTCGCTCGCGATCGTCCCTCCGGTTGTGCGCGGTCGGGTGTAAGCCCAGATTTGGCGTCCGGTGCTCGCGTCGAGCGCATACACTTGGTTCGGGCCCGTGACGTACATCACTCCATCCATAACCAGCGGCGTGGTCTCGAGGCCAAAGTAAGGAATCGAATAGCTCCAGGCGAGTTGCAGCTGAGCGACGTTCTCCGAATTGATCTCGTCGAGCGGGCTGAATCGATTGCCATTTAGATTGCCCGCGTAGGTAGGCCAATCGCCTGATTTCGGGTTGAGAATCGCGTCCATGGCATCGGCCGCGACGGCTTGCTGCGGCCCCTTAGCCGGTCCGACGGCCACGCCACCGAGTCGGGCGAGGTACGCGATCAAGTCGCGCAAATCGTCGGACGTTCCGCTGAATGCTGGCATGTAAGACGTAGGTTCGGTAGAAATCGATTTATATTCGCCCTCATGCAGCAGATGCAATTGGCCATCGAACGTTTGCAATTGCAGATTGTGGGTACCCTGACCGCGCGCGAATCCGCGCAAGGTACTGCCATCTGGCATTTGGACGTCGACCACCGCATAGCTCGGCATCCGCCGTGCGGCTGGATTCTGAATGGAGCGCTCGAGATCGTCGAGCGTAGATTGGCGTCCCACATCGGAAAGATCGGGGCCGTTTACGCCTCCCTGCCCCATCACCATGTGGCAGTCGGAACAGTGACCGCTTCCGAAGAACAGCTTCTCACCGGCCGTCGCGTCTCCGGCGGGAGCAAAGTCGAAAGCCGTCGCGTTCAAGGATCGTACGAAAGCTACAAGGGTTTGAATTGTGGATTGCGGCAGCGCATGAAACGCGGGCATCCCGCCACGGCCGTTCTTGATGATGCCGGCGATCTCGGCTGCGCTGAATCCGCGAAGCTGGCGATTGTTAGTGAGCGCCGGTGCGCGGTCGGTTCCCCCGGCATTGCTGCCGTGGCACACCACGCACATCACGCTAAAGTGCGCCTTGCCCGCGGCGACGGCCGCGGGGGAGACGGGAGGACTGGACTCTTGTGCGGGTGCGGCGCCCGCGAAAATAGAAAAGGCGGCCGTCAGCACAGCCAGAAGGCACACAGTGCGGCGCCCACTAAGCGCGCAAATACGGCTTGAGGTACTCATCGAGAGCCCCGCGAATGACTTGCTTTTGGGCGTCGTCCAAAGGCGCGGTGTCGCGTCCGGCGACAGGTCCCATTCCGGGCGTCGGACGGGACGTCGTGGTTTCCTTGAACACTCCGCGCGCAACCAAGATGTATTGGCCGGCTCCGGGGATGCTGTTGAACGCCTGAATCCTGCCGAACATGTCGAAGGCCTCTTTATGATTTCCGGCGTGCCAGAGATCGAACGTAGCCTGATAGAGATCGGCGAGGCCGGTCGTCGGGCAGTGGCCGGAAAAACCCAGGCGCATTTCATCGAGCATCGTGCGCACGCCATTGCCCGAGAATACCGCCAGCTTGCCATTCGTTTGCTGGATGATTTGCGAAACGCGCGCGAGCGGATTGCCCGCCTCATCTTTCACGCACTTCATGGTGGGAATCTGTTCGAACATTTCGACGATGAGATCAACGCCCATATTGCCTTGGCTTTGCACCACGAGCGGCAGGTCGGTCGCCGCGCCAATGGTCTTGTAATAGGCGAGCAATGTCGCGTCGTCGGCTTTTTCCGGAGGCAAGGAAATGATAGCGTCCGCGCCGTGCTTCGCGGCGTGCTGCGCGTAACGGATGGAAGTGGGGATATCCGAGCCGATCGACTGAACTCCGATTACTAGCGACGTTTTACCGCCTTGGCCGGCGGCCAAGATGGCCTCCGCGCCGTCCATCCTTTCTTGCTCGGACATGGTTGACCAGCCACTGGCAATCTGCGGCCAAGCCAATCCAGCCACACGGCCGCGATTGCAGAAATTCACCTCGGCCTGAAGGCAATCGAGATCGAGTTTATCGCCCGGGGCGAACGGAGTCTGGCCGATGGGAAAGACTCCCCAAAATGGCTTGGCGACCGTTGGCGAGGAATCCGCTGCGCCGGCAGCGCGGTAGATGAGGGCGCCGAGCGCGAGCGCCCCGGCCCATTGCAGAAGTTCTCGCCGGTCCGAACGCCTTTCGGAATTTTGTAATTGCATCGACAGCCTCCTTCCTTTGCCGCGCGGTGGCAGACTATACTACGGAACTAAATTATCGACGATGATCCTCGAACAAGATCACGCGCGAGCTTTCGATTTGACGGGTCAGACCGCGATCGTCACGGGAGCCGCAACCGGAATCGGCGAAGCGATCGCCCATCGCCTGGCCTCTGCCGGCGCAAACATTGCGCTGATTGATCTCGATCGCGAGGGCGCCGAAAAAGTCGCGCGCGCTTTGGCGGGCCGTTCGTTCGCCGTCCAGTCCGACGTCGCGAATTCCGGCGCGGTGCGCGGCGCGGTCGAAGCCGTGATTCGCCGCACGGGACGGATCGATATTCTGGTGAACAACGCGGGCATCGCCGGCCGCGCCGCTCCGATTACGGAACAGACGGACGAAGATTGGCAGCACAACATCGCCGTCAATCTGACGGGCGTGTTCAATATGTGCCGCGCGGTGGTGCCGCACATGCTGAGCCGCAAATACGGGCGGATTGTGAACATCGCTTCGATCGCGGGTAAAGAAGGCAATCCGCGCATGGCTCCGTACTCCGCCACAAAGGCGGGCGTGATCGGCCTTACAAAATCTATCGGCAAGGAACTGGCGACCGAAGGCATCTGCGTGAATGCGGTTTCTCCAGCAGTGGTGCGGACGCGAATTCTCGATCAATTGACGCCGGAACAGGTCGCCTACATGACGGATAAAATTCCGATGAGGCGAACCGGGAAGCCGGAGGAGATCGCCGCTGTGGTCCATTTCCTGGCCAGCCCGGATTGCTCGTTCGTAACGGCGCAATGCTACGACGCGAGCGGCGGGCGCGCGACGTATTGAGTGTTCCATCCTAGAACTCCGCGACAGGCTTCACGAAGAGCCATGCCGCCGCACCGGCCGCAGACAACCCCGCAGCCACCAAGAAAGACGCCGTCCATCCCAGCCGATCTGCGATCCAGGGTGTGAGCGAAGCGGTAATGGCTGCGCCTATCTGCCCGCCCATGTTCATCAGGCCCGAAACCGATCCGGCCGAACGCTTGCCGATATCCGCGCTCATCGACCAATAGCAACTCTGCGAGAAATAAAGAGCCCCGGCCCCGCCCGCGAGCACGACGCTGGCGGACTGCGCCGTTGCAACGCGAGTACCCAACACGAGGAACGTGGCCGAGATCCCAATTGCGATCGCCGATAGATAGCAGCGGCCCGCGCGCGTTCCAAACTTCCGCGTGACTAAATCGCTTATCCATCCTCCGGCCGGGGAACAGATGGCCATCGCCAAAAACGGCAGCATGCTGTAGTACCCGCTGCGTTTCAGATCCAAGCCGCGCGCCGTATACAGGTAAATGAAAAACCAGCTAAAGAAAATGTAGGCTTCGTATCCGTAGGAAAAATAGCTGAAGGTCAGCGCGAACAGGCTTCGATTGCGCAGAATTTCACCCCAGCCAAGTTTCGGCGTGTTGTCTGCGCCGAATTCAGGGTGCGGCATTCCGGACGCGATGAGTGCGAGCTCTTCGCGCGTGATTCGCGGATACTGTGACGGCAAGTCGCGGGCGGAGATGTACCATACCACACCCGCAGCCAGACCAAGCACGGAGCTAGCCCAGAAGGATGTTCTCCATCCGTAGTGCAGAAGGAAATAAATGACGAGCGGCGGCGCAAGGCCCGCTCCGAATCCCACGCCCGAAAAAATAATTCCGTTCGCGAGTCCGCGTTCGGCGGAAGGAATCCATGCGGCCACGATGCAATTCGATGCCGGATACATCACCGCTTCGCCCATGCCGAGCAGGAAGCGTACGGCGATCAACATCGCTACGGGCATCGCCAGATGCGGCGAAATCACCGTGATCAAGCTGGTGAAAACGCTCCACCACACAACTCCGAGTGTCAGGACTCGGCGCGCGCCGTAGCGATCGGCCAGCCACCCGGCCGGCGCTTGGAACAGCGCGTATCCCGCGATGAACGCGCTGAAGACCCAGCCGAGATGCACGTCAGTGAGATGAAAATCCCTGGCAATGTCCGAGCCAGCGATTGAGATATTTACACGATCGAGGTAGGCGATGGCTCCGATCACAAAAACCCAGAAGATCAGGAACCAGCGGACGTGAAAATGGGCGCGACTCACGCGATTAGAAGACAGCGCTCGAATTCACCGGTCCGCCGGTGGCGCCGGGCAGACACAGCCAAGCTTGAATGCATACCGACGGCCGCTCCGCCCACACGGACAGCGAACCCCAGTATCTCTCTGCTAGTACTCGTCGCGTCGTCCATGAGCCACCTTTGGGGCGATGGGATTGTAGGCGTGGTAAATCGCAGAAATCAATTTGTTCTGCGCGCTATGCAATCACCGCACGACCATTCTCGCTCTTGCCGGGCGCTACTTGGCAACCAGCGCAGCGGCACCGGCTCGAGCCACGTCGAGGTCCTCGTCCTCCGTACCGTTGCTGACGCCAATGCCGCCGACGCATTGACCTTCGATCTCAAGCGACAGGCCACCGCGCATCGGCGTTTGGATCCCGAGGCTGGTGATTGCAATGGCCAGTGACATCATCACCTTCGAGGGATCGCCATCGGCAGGGCCCGTCGCCCGTCGCTGGATCGCGGCAGCGCGCGCCTTGGCGATGGCGATGCGCACCGAGGAGATCCTTGCGCCGTCCATGCGGCTGAAGACCATCATGTGCCCGCCTTCATCCGCGATGGCGATGTTCATCGCGATGCCGATCTCGCGGGCACGCTGTTGCGCGGCGGCTAGCACTGCGTTTGCGCCTTCTTGCGTAAGCTTTGGGTGATTTCGCGTTATGTAGGGCATCGAAACTCCATAAGTTCTGGCTGGCTTGTCTTGTCGTGCAAGAAGAATCTTTTTTGTTGAGCCGCCGTATCGGAGCAAGAAATACGGTTCCCGGCATGCAACCGCTGAAGTTCTGTCCTCCATAAAACATGACCAGTGCGTTTTCGCGACGCTGCATTCGAGTCTCCGCAGCTAGGCGAGCGTATTGCCTCCATTGACTGCGAGCTTCTGTCCTGTGATGAAAGATGCGGCGTCAGACGCCAGAAAAGCGACGGCCTCGCCCACGTCTTCGGGCTTGCCCATGCGACGCGTCGGCGTATTGGCCGCATACGCATCTTTCGTTTCCTGGGGATCGTTGGCGTGGCGCTCGGTGGGAATCCAGCCGGGCGAAACCATGTTCACCGTAATGCCAAACGGCGCGAGATCGCGCGCCCAGGAACGCGTCAGGCCGAGCTGCGCGCCCTTCGCCGAGACGTAATTTGAAAAGGAAGCGTGGCCCAGTTCGAAAACTTCCGAACCGATCTGAACGATGCGGCCGTATTTTCGTTCCTTCATCGCAGGAAGAACAGCCTGCACGAGCAACAGCGGACTCTTTGCGAAGAACTCAAGTTGGTCGAGACAGTCCCGCCAGGTGACTTCCTCAATCGGAATTTGTGGCTGCGGGCCAGTGGCGTTGAGCACCAGAATGTCGATGGGGCCAAAGCGGGCGTGGACTTCATCGATTAAGCGCTGGATATCATATGACTCGCGAACGTCGGCGCGGAATACCGCCGCTTCTCCGCCGTCGGCGCGTATTGCCTCGGCGACGCCTTCGGCTTTTGCAGGGCTTGCGAAGCAATTCACCGCGACTTTGGCGCCGCGCGCACCAAGCGAACGTGCGATCGCAGCACCCAGGCCCCGGGCAGCGCCCGTCACGAGCGCCGTGCGTCCGGCGAGGCTGGTGAGACTGGGGCGTGCTGGGGAATAGAGTGTCAAGGTCGGACGCTGTCGTCAGGCTTGGAATTGAATTCCTAATTCGTCGGTGATAATCGGCTTGAACGGTTTTTCAAGGGATGAAGCATCGTATCCAAGGTGGTATTCCAGAAGCATGACGTAATAGCCTGACGTGAATCCCCAAAACTGAGTTTGGCCGAGGCCAGCGCCTGTTTCCGCATTGTAGTATTCACGCAGAACGGGATTTTTCTCGACCGCCATTACAAACAGACGCGTCGCCAGATCTTTGGCGACGCCGATGAAACCATATCGCATCAGGCCCTGGAAGATCATGTAGTTGGTTGGCGCCCACGTGGAGCCGCGCCAATTGCACTCGTTATGCGACCCTTGGTAGTAATCCACTTCGGTTTTGGCGTAACTGGCAACCGGGTACGGCAACCAGAATTCAGTCTCGTTGAGCAAGTGCTCTTTGACGGTCCGGCGCGCGCGCTCCGGCGTGGCAGCGCCAGCGAACAGCGGTGTGAAGCACGTTGCCGATTTCACCTTGACAGGCTTGCCCGTCTTTTCGTTCCTGTCGTAGTACATTCCGTCCTGTTCGTTCCAAAAGTTTTCGTTGATGAGCCGGACCATGTGATCGGCGTGAAGATTGAACTCGCGCACGTCCGTTTTGAGGCCGAGGTGATCGGCGATGATGGCCATCGCGCGAAGTTCGCGGATGAGATAGGAAGCCAGGTCGACGCCCTCGACGTCGAATGCGCCCAATGCTCCGGCGCGGCTCCACTGGTTGTCCGTGCCTGCGGCATCGGCCGAGTTCCAAACTGGCAGGCCATTGTGGTCGTAATCGTACGAGAACCACTTGACGAGATATTTTTTCAGCCGGTCGTAATAGTTCCCGCGCACCCATTCGTAATCGTCCTTGTTTTGTTTCGCGCCCAGAACCACAAGCTGCGCGAGAAATGGCTTGAAATGCTGACGGTCACGCTGCTTGATCAGGCTGCGGCTGATGTAGCCGTCCGGCTGCTGGCGATCCAGAAATTCTTTCAGATTCGTGAAGCAGTATGGCCAGACGCCGTAATACGAAAGATACAAATTCTCGAAATATAGATCCCAATCGTAAAATTCGTTGTACGGATAGCCCGTGAGCAAAGTTTTGGTCACGCCGGGGATATGTCGCAATCCACGAGTTTGGATATCTCGATTGGTCGTCGACAACCGGCGGTGGAGTTCGGCCCAATCTTGGTCTCCGATTTCCGCGAACAATAATTTCGTGGCTGCGGTCGACGGGGGCAAAAGCGCCGCGTCGCTCGCCGCCGGCGCCGCCGGAATGCCGGATTGTGGCAAGGCGGCTCGGCCAACTGCTGCAAGACCAATGAGAGACGCGGATGCGGCCAAGAACTCACGTCGATTGGTGGTCATTTTCGCTCCTATTTGGTACTTCAAGTCTTGCTCGAGCTCAAATTGACTGGCCAGTCGACCGGCCTAATCCCGAGCGATTCGCTCCACTCCCGCAACTTGCCACAGGTCCTGCCAAAGTCTCAGTTTCCGATGCGGGACTTGCAAAGACTGAACGACCGCCGCACGTCAAGATTCAGCAAAGGTCGGAAAGCTATCAACAGTGCAGCCGGAATGCAACTGATTTCTCGCCTATCCCCCTTCAAATTGTCAGCCTAAGTAGCGGTCGTTACCGGTAACGTAGGATAGTTGTGGCGGGCGAGCGGGAATCCAGTGCTGCATTAAACAGTGGTTGTATCCGAGTACAATATGTCCAAAAAGCCCATTATTTAGGGGTTTTAGCGCTGTCGCTAGATCATGGCTACGACGCAAATTAGCCATTCCGCCGTACATAGGATTCGGCGTTTACGTGCAAAGAGTGTTGCGGCCGACGCATAGATGCGCCGTCAGCTGCGAAGCAAGAGGCGCGCGCTGCGCTCAGCAGACCAGACGTTTCTTCCAGCAAACATAAGCCCGCTTTTAGTGTTAGTGGCAGCGCTCCCTAAATAGAGACCACCGCGGCTCGCGTAGGCGAAAGATCGTGCCCCGGAGTGCAGCGAAAAACTGTGGCCTAGCTCCAGCCAGATGGTTACGTACCCGAACCGCACGGGATCTACGCTATTAGCTTGATTGATCGCTCGGCGAATTGCCGATCCGACTTGCGCGAAGCCCTTGTTGCGGGTCGCGAGACAAGCGCACCACAGAAGACCGAGGAACAGAAAAAGGGCGCAGCATCGCGGAGCGGGATATGCTGAAAAGCCCCGTAAATGGCGCGTTTGTGACATGTTGGTGCTTTAGCGAGCGTGACCTCGGTCCGTGAGGACGCCCTCACTGGTGATCCCAAATTACGCTCCTCTCTCGTCGAAAATGGCCAGCAACGGTCCAAATAGCGAATGCAGCGCTTCTTGCGGTAGGAGGGCCCCAAAGCCGCCAAAACCGTGGGGCGAGAACGCAATTGCCGCTGAACGACGGATCGTGACCGCGGATGCGCCCACATTGGGCTAACCGTTTTTGTGCCAATGACTTCGGGGGGGGGCGTGTACCCGGCGCCGAAAGCTCCGTTGACACATACATATTACGTACAGATAAATCGTAATGTTAAGTGCATCGTACCTACAGAATGTGCACAAAATGCCGTACGTTACCGGTACCGCAGTATGGTCGCGAACAAAACAAAGTGAAAAAATCGCTTGCATTGGATTTGCCCGCCTTGGTAGTCTCTCGCCCATTGTTTTTGTGGAGGGTGCTTCGTCGCTGGTTCTGTGCAGATTTCGCGGGTGTTTTGACTGGTTCTTGGTGATTGCACGCGGACTGGATGCTGGGGTTTTTGCAGATTCCGCGTTGGAATATAGGAGGAATTTCAGATGCGCAACGTCGCCATTAGTTTTGCTTCGATGAGCCGAATCTTGGGAAGATTCGCGGGGGCTCTGGCTCTTGTCGCAGTTTTGGGGATCTCAGCGTTCGGCCAGAGCGTTGAAAACGGTTCCATCGTCGGTACGGTGAAGGATTCCAAGGGCGGAGTCATTGAAGGCGCCACCGTCACCGTTACGGATTTATCTCAAGGTGTCACGAAGACGGCCCTAACGGGCTCCGGCGGGGACTTTGCCTTCCCCGGAATTCCTCCCGGCGAGTATACGGTTGCTGTGGACCTCCCGGGCTTCAAGACGGCCGTGAAGACCGGCATCCACCTGCCGGTTGACACCAAGGTCGACGTCGGCGACGTAGTGCTCGAGGTCGGCAGCATCTCGGAAACCGTCACCGTGCAAGCGTCGGCTGGGCAGTTGGCGCTTCAGTCCGTTTCCGGTGAGCGCTCGAGCCTCATCACCAACTTGCAATTGCGCGACATGGCGCTCAATGGCCAGAACACCATGGATTTGATGAAGATGATTCCCGGGGTCATTGCTTCGGGCTCGGCCTCGAACACCGGGCAATCCACCGTGCTCAACATCGTGGGCATCGTGAACATCAACGGTACGCGCTCCCTGCAGAACAATTACACCGTCGACGGAATTGTCAACCTCAACCTCGGCAACAATACCGGAGCGTTGGTGACCGTCAATCCCGACGCGGAGGGCGAAGTGAAGGTGGAAACCTCCAATTTCGGCGCCGAGTATGGCGAAGGGGGCGGCGGTACGATCGCGCTGACCACACGTTCTGGGACGAGCGATTATCACGGCGGCCTGCTTTATTTCCGCCGCAATCAGGCCATGAACGCCAATAGCGTCTTCAACGACGACGATAACGCGGTCATCAGTCCAACGCCGTACGATCTGCATCCCACGCCGCTCTACGATTACAACTATTACGGCTGGAATTTTGGCGGGCCAATATTCATCCCGCACCTCGTTCACGGCAAGCAGCACAAGCTCTATTTCTTCATGAGCCAGGAATTCTACAGGCAGCTCATCCCTCAAACCACACAGCAAAACATTGAAGTACCTACCGCCCTCGAGAGAACGGGTGACTTCGTAGGCGCGGTGACCGGAACAGGGGCCCCGATCGTCATCATCGACCCCCACACTGGAACGCAAGCTGACGGCATGCTGAACGGTGTGCCCACGCTGAACGTGATTCCCGCAAGCGAAATCTACCAGCCGGGGCAGTCGGCTCTTAATTTCCTGCCCCTGCCGAATTCGGCGGGTGCGGCCGGCGGGAATGTGTACAACTATCAAACGGAAATTCCGAGCGCCTATCCCCGCAGCGAGACCATCCTTCGCGGTGATTGGCAGGCCAACGACAACACTCGCCTGAGCATCAGCTGGATTCACAATACGGACGATGAGGAATTCGCCTACGGCACCTCCACCGAATCGTGGAACTGGCCGCTGGCCACCGGCGCCCGGCATAACGGCCCGGGCAACGTTGAGACCATTACGCTGACCCACAACTTCGGTCCGACCTGGGTGAACGAGTTCACCTTCGGCTCCGGCCGCGGCGGCGTTACCATCGCTCCGACAACCGACGCAGCCACTCGTGCGGCGACGGGCGTCGATACTCCGTTCCTCTTCGCCAACGCCGACGTCAGCAATTTGATTCCCAGCTTCACTTTCGGCGGCATCGCCAGTGTCCCCACTACGCCCACAACTTCCGTGACCGGCCTTTTCCATCAGAATTTCAACATTTGGCAGGTCATGGACAACCTGACGAAGGTGCATGGAGCGCACATTTTCAAGTTCGGAATCTATATATCGGGCGATTCCAACGCGAGTAGCTCTCAGAGCAACACGGAAAGCACGATCGATTTCACCAATAATGCGAGCAATCCGCTGAACTCCGGGAACCCATTTTCAAACGCCTTGTTCGGCGTATACAACCAATACAGCCAGGTGAGCGCACAGGTACTCCAGGATTACGTCTATCACGAGGTTTCCTGGTACGGGGAGGATACCTGGAAGGTGAAGCCTAACCTCACATTGGTTCTGGGTGTCCGCTTCGGCTGGCTGGCGCCGTACTACGACAAAGGCTACAACGTGGGATATTTCAATCCCGCCGACTACGTCGCCTCTGAAGCTCCGCAACTCTACTATCCGGTTTGCATCGGAGACGGAACTACCGGATTTGTCGGTACTTGCACGAGTTCGAGTGCACTGTACCGCGCCTTGCCCTCCAGCGCTCCGCCGACCGCGGCGCAGATGGCAGCAGCCACACCCGCAAACACTCAGCCCGGATACGATGTGGGAAGAGAAGTGCCAGGCACGGGCAGTCTGACCAATGGCCTCGTAACCCTTCCTGGGCAATTGGGTTACCCGGTGAGCGGCATCAACACGCCCGCGATCATCTACCAACCGCGCGTAGGGTTTGCCTGGGACGCTGGCGGGCACCACACGACCGTGGTCCGCGGCGGCTTCGGCACGGAGCCCGATCGCTATGAGTCCTACTCCTGCGGCGCCACCGACTCCCCAATCACTACGACGCCAACCCTGAACTTCGGCTATCTGCAAAATATCACGCCGGGCTCAGGCGCCCTCGCGCCGGCAGCCGTTTGCGGCTTCGGGGAGAATGAAAAATTCCCCTTGGTCACCAGCTACAGCCTCGGTGTTCAGAAGGATCTCGGCCACGGCACCGTTATTGACATCGCCTACGTCGGGGATTTTTCGCGCCACCTGCCACGCGAGCATGACTTGAACGCCGTACCATACGGAACAGCCTTTAACGCTCCGGCGCAGGATCCCACACAGTATCCTGGCGGTAGTATTCCAGCCAATGAAGCCGCCGCCGGTGCCGGTTATTTTCTCTATCCGGAATACGTGGCGGCAGGCGCCAACTTCATGGGAGACAAGGTCCTTTCCACGGACTTTCTCCGACCCTACAAGGGCTATGACACCATTCAATACTACACGTTTGACGCTAATGCGAACTTCAACTCTTTGCAGGTGAGCGTCAAACGACAGTTCACGAAGACCATTGTTTTCACCGCGGCATACACCCTTTCCAGAACGCTGACCACCACCTCCTCCGACGGCACATACACTAATTACCTGAGCGCGTCACGTTTCAATTACGGTCTGGCGGCCTTCGACCGCACGAACGTGTTTGTTGGCTCTTTCGTTTGGTACATGCCGGGCATTGCCCGCTTTATGGGCAACGGAGGCTTGGCACGCACCGTGTTCAACAACTGGATTCTCTCCGGAGCGCCGTGGATTGCTTCCGGCATGCCTACGCAATTGGGCCTAACCATCAGCGGTGTGGATGCGGGCGAGCGGCTCCTGGGCACCCCAACCAGCTGCGGCAACTGCGGCGGGCAAGCGCCAATGTTTTTCCTGAGCGGCAAGCCACAGTATGGCACCGCCAACAACAGCTTCAACCTGTCGGCTTTCGTAGTTCCGCAGATCGGGCAGATCGGGCCGTACCCGCAAGCCTACATGCGGAATCCCGGCATCTACAACCAAGACCTTTCCATCTTCAAGAACATCACGTTCAACGAATCCGGAAGCCGCTATGTGCAACTGCGATTTGAGGCGTTCAACATCTTCAACCATCCGCAGTACACGGGCTTCAACGGGACCACCAACGTCACCAACGCATTGGGCCAGACCGGGAGCGCGATCTTCGCCAACTTCACCGGCCTGACCGCTACCAGTAACCTCCGGGGAACCAACGTTACGAACCCCCTCGGAAACTACTTCGGTGAATACAATGGCGCACAGAACCAGCGCGTCTTGCAAGTCGCCGCGAAGTTTTACTTTTAGGCGAGTTTCGTCTATGAACGCAGCGGCGAAAATCCAATCGGATCTGGAGGAGCACAATAGGAGTGGCTAACCCACAAATAACAATCCAAGAGCCCAAAGGAAAATTGGGCGTCCTGACAGTCGGGCTGGGGGCCGTGGCCACCACCATGATTGCGGGAACTGAGGCAGTTCGGCGCGGGCTGGGCTTGCCGATCGGCTCGATGACGCAGATGGGAACGATTCGACTGGGAAAGCGCACCGAGAAGCGCGTCCCCAAGATTAGAGATTTTGTCCCGCTGGCGAAGCTGGAGAACATCGTTTTCGGCAGCTGGGATCTGTTTTCCGACAACGCGTACGAGTCGGCATTGAAAGCGGGCGTGCTCGATAAGCAGCTCGTGGAGCAACTCAAGGATTTTCTTGTCGGCATTAAGCCCATGACCGCGGCGTTCGAGCAGACCTGGGTGAAGAATCTTCACCCCAACAACTT
>JBEKDK010000027.1:0-35559 GCA_050014395.1 Candidatus Acidiferrales bacterium
CTCGAACGCGTCGAAGGCAGGGGCAGCGCCGTCGAAACTCCCATCGGATTTTTGCCCTCCCACGGCGCGTTGACCCTCGACGGCCTGAACATTTCGCCGGAGCGCGTGGAAGAGCTGCTGCGCGTCAACCCTTCCATATGGGCGGAAGAGCACACGCAGGCCGCGCAATTCCTCGATACGCTCGGCTCGCGCCTACCGCAGGAACTCCGCGAAGAAAACGCGCGCGCCGGTGAGCGCCTTGCGCACGCCGTACCGGCTGCGCGCTAGCACGCGCAAGCGATTGACGCGTCAATCGCGAGTTAAATAATCCACGTCAATACAAGTTGGATCAGGCGAGCAGCGCTGCCACCGTCACCCTGCTCGGTTCTCCGCCGATCACCACGATGCCGGTATCGGTCACGTGCCAGCCGCGCGCGCGGTCGGCATCCAGATCATGGCCAATCACAGCGTGCTCGGGCACGCGGACATTCTTATCCAAGATCGCGCGCCGCACCGTGGCGTCGCGGCCGATGTCGCAGTTGTCCATGATCACGCAGTCTTCCACCAGGGAGCCGGCGTGCACGCGTACGCCGCGCCCCAGAACGGAGTTGCGCACGATTCCGCCGGAAAGAATGCATCCGCCGGATACGATGCTGTCGATCGCCTGCCCGCGGCGATGGGCGTCGTCGAACGCGAACTTGGCGGGCGGATCCGGGTAGCTCGTGCTGCGCAGCGGCCATTGCCGATTGTACAGATTCAGCTCGGGTTTGATCCGCCGCAAATCCATGTTCGCTTCGTAGTAGGCGTCAATGGTTCCGACGTCGCGCCAGTACGGACTGTAATCTTCGGCCTCGCCCGGAATTCGATTGGTCTGAAAGTTGTACGCGAAGATGGGCGCCTTGCCCGCAAGCTTCGGCAGGATGTCCTTGCCGAAATCGTGATTGCTCTCGGCATCTTTCGCGTCGGCCATGAGCAGATCCACAAGAGTGCGTGTGGAAAAAATGTAGTTCCCCATGGAGGCGTAGACCTTGCTGGGATCGCCCGGCATGGTTGGCGCCTTGGGATTTTTTTCGTGGAACGCGACAATTCGTCCGTTCTTGCCGGCCTCAATCACTCCGAATTCGACGGCGTGCTCTCGAGGCATCGGAATCGCCGCGACCGTCACATCCGCGTGCCTCGCCACGTGGAAGTCAATCATGCTGGCGATGTTCATGCGGTAGATGTGATCGCCGCCGAAGATCGCCACCACGTCCGGATCTGACTGCTGCACCAAATTGATATTCTGAAAAATCGCGTCGGCCGTGCCTTGATACCAAGTTTCGTCCTGCGAGCGCATCTGCGCCGGCACAGGGATGATGAAGTGGCTCTTCAGCAATCCGCCGAACTGCCAGCCCTCGCTCAGATGCTGCAGCAGCGATTGGCTGCGGAACTGCGTCAGCACGTAGATCGAATTGATTCCAGAATTGATGAAATTGCTGAGCACGAAATCGATGATCCGGTATTTCCCGCCGAACGGCACCGCCGGCTTGGCTCTTTCCCGGGTCAATGGATATAGCCGAATTCCCTTCCCGCCCGCCAGCACAATGCCCAGCACGCGAATGTGCGCAGCTCCTCCCACCGCGAGGATCGGGTCCTTTTCGGCGATCTTTTTCTTCGGCATCGGCGCTCCTGCCACACGTTATCCTGCGCGATCCTATCAGAGTCAATTGCGTTTTTTAGGAGTGAACCTCTGCAGGTGGCCAAAATTGTGTCGGACCAGGAACCAATCACGCCACGACCGCACCACTAGCATCTCCGGCTATTCGACGTGGCCGCAGTCGCTACGACCCACCGAAGGCATCTTTGTGAGTCTGTATCAAAGAGCACAGAAATTGCCCTTGGCAAGGTCTAGGGTTAGGACGCAGTCAAAGGACTTAGTGGACGCCGGCACCCCCTGCCGTGTGTCCGGAAGGCCAAAGCGGAACGCTTGGCTCAGGAGATTTGCAGATGCGACGACTCGGGAACCTCTTCATCCTCGTAGCGGCCCTGGCACTAACCGCCGCCTCCGGCTTCGCGCAGGATGGAAAGCTAAAGATCAAAGTGATACCGAAACACGCGTACGTTTTTGTGGACGGTAAAGCCATTCGCGAAGGCAGCGAAGCTATTTCGCTCAGTGCCGGCCAACACGCTGTGTTGGTAACCAACTACGGCTACAAAAGCTCCACACAGGACGTCAGCATTCAATCGGGCAAGACGACGCCTCTGAACGTCACGCTCGATGCGTTCGGCGGCGCCGTCAACGGGCCGTTTGGCCAGATCGAATTTAAGGGCGGAGACAGCCATTCGGCGGTACTGCTGGACGGAAAGACGCCGCTGTACTTTGCGGGAAACGTGGGCGCGACGAACCACGATTGGTGGTGGCACAGGAATTTGCTCGTTCCGCCGGGAACTTACCACGTCGATGTGACGCGCAATGGCGCCGATTCGTGGACCAGCGACGTCACCGTTACCGCAAACCAGAAGGTGAGCATTGACCTCGCGAAGAACGGCGCTCAGACCGCCAAGGCTAAGGATGCGCTCTCCAAGCTCAGCAACGTTCCTCGGTACACCGGCGGTTGGATCAGCGATCGGATCGCCATCTCCGGCGTCACCGGAAGCTTTTCAGCGGCGCCCACCGACATCAGCTGCAACCAGTCTTCCACGCTGACGTGGCAATCGACGGAAGCCATCGACACCAGCATCAGCGGAATTGGAAACGTGGTGGCCAGCGGCAATCAGAGCGTCACTCCGCACCAGACCACCACCTACGATTTTGAGGCGGATGGTCCCGGCGGAATCGTGAAAGCCTCGCAGACGGTAAACGTCAACACGAAAGTGGATGCGAGCCTTTCGCTGAGCCCGGCCGATGTGCACTACCGCAAGATCGGCGACAAGGTTGTTACCCAGGATTCCTCAACGCTGACGTGGAAAACCACCAACGCGGACAGCGTCTCCATCGCCCCGATCGGCAAAGTCGATCCGAGCGGCAACCAGACTGTGAAGGCTGAACCGAAAGACAGCTCGCAGGTCCCGGACGGCCAGCCGCTTCGCGCCGTCGACGAGTCGAACACCTACACTCTGACCGCTACCAACGTCTGCGGTGGCACTGCCACGCAAACCGCTGCACTTCACGTCATCGGCACCATCGAACCGATTCCGGCAGTCACCTTGCAGAGCGTCTTCTATCCCACGGATTATCCGGATAAGAAGCATCCCCAAGTCGGACTCGTGAAGAGCCAGAAGACTTCACTCGCCGCCGTTGTCGCTGGATTCAAGCTGTATCTCGAATACGATCCGGACGCCAAGCTCTCCCTCGAAGCCAACGCCGATACGCGCGGCTCGAAGGCGTTCAATCAGGAACTGAGCGAACGCCGCGTTGACCGCATCAAGGCATACCTCGTCGAACAGGGCATCTCCGCCGACAAGATCGAAACCGTTGCATACGGCAAAGACCGCCCGTTAACGAAGGAACAGGTACAACAACTCGAAAGCACGAACCCGCAAACTCCACCGAAACCGCGTCTCCGCAATAAGACCGGCGACTTGTACGCCTATGACCGGCGCGTGGACATCGTGTTGCTGCCTTCGGACAAGAAGTCGACGGAGTTTTTCCCGCACGCTGCCGACGACTCCGGCCTGATCTGGCAGATCGCGAAACCAGCGCTTAAGAAGGTTGACGCCGACCAGTAAACTCGTCTCCAAACAAGACGCGCCGAGGAGCATCCGCTCCTCGGCGCGCTTTGTTAGGCGCGCTGCCCTTCCTTGCATTTAAGGCAGAGATGCGTCCAGGGCACTGCATCCAGGCGCACCTTAGGGATAGACTGCTTGCAGACCACACATATGCCAAAGGTGCCCTGCCCGATCCGATCGAGAGCCTCTTCGATTGCCCTCAAGAGACGGCCATCGGTTTGGTGCAAGCGGACGTGAAGCTCTGCGTCGGCATCAGCGTTAGCTTGGTCGGCCGAATCACCGTCCCAGCCTCCTGCTGACGGAACCGGGGCTTGAGCGTCTCCCTCGGAAGCAGACAACCCGCTTCGCTTCTCCAATAAAAGCTTCTTGTATCGTCGCAAATCGGCTGGAACCATGCCCATCCCAACCGGAAGCTCAATTTGGGCTTCCATCTCGTACATCGTATGCTTCTTTTGCGTGCGACCGCGAGCCAGGTTTGTTACTTGCGCGCCACGACTTCCGCGGGCTGTACTGCGGACTTCGGAAACAGCGTGGCATCCACCAACGCCAATCCCTCTTCGATGATATCCAGACCTTCGCGCAATCCCTCTTCCTTGATGATCAGCGGCGGGCAGACCCACAACATATTGAAGCGGCTGAACGCGTAGAGATACTTGCTCTTCAAGTGCCCGGCGAGCTGGCCCATCTCCGGGCTCGTGCCGTTGAACGGCGCCAACGGCTCGCGTGTGGCTTTGTCTTTCACGAGTTCGAGGACGCTGAAGAGTCCTTTGTAGCGTACGTCTCCGACGCAGCGATATTTCTGCTTCATCGCTTCCAGACGCGAGCCGAGATAGCGTCCTTGCCGTTCCACGTTGGCGAATATTTTCTCTTCTTCGTACAAATTCAGATTGGCCACGGCGGCGGCGCAACAAACCGGGTGGCCGCTGTAGGTCAGACCGCCCCACAGCATATTGGTCTCAAAATACTGCGCGATGGGATCGGAAACAATCACGGCGCCGAGCGGAAGATAACCGCTCGTCAGTCCCTTCGCGCACGTCACGATATCCGGGCGAGTGCCGTAATGCTGCGTGGCCAGCCACTTTCCCGTGCGGCCGAATCCGCTCATCACCTCGTCGTCGATCATCAGGATGCCGTACTTGTCGCACAGCGCGCGCAGCCGCGGATAGTAATCGTCCGGCGGCACCAGCAAGCCGTTCGATCCGGTGATGCCTTCCACCATAATCGCCGCAATCGTGTGCGGCCCTTCCATCTGGATTATTTCTTCGATGTGCGAAACGCATTCGCGATGGCAGGTTTCCACCTTTTGCCCGAACGGGCAACGATAGCAGTAGGGATCGAACGCGCGAACAATCCCCGGAATGCCCGGCTCAACCGGCCAGCGCCGCGGATCGCCCGATGCGCTCATCGACCCCATTGTGGCGCCGTGATACGAACGATAGCGGGTGATGATTTTTTCTCGGCCGGTGAACAGCTTCGCGATTTTCATCGCGTTTTCATTGGCTTCGCTGCCGCCCAAAGTGAAGAACGCCTTCGCGAGGCCGGTCACTTCGGCCAGTTTTTTCCCCAGCAGCCCGCGCGGCTCCGTCGCAAATCCCGGCCCCGCGAAGCAAAGCTCGTCCACCTGCTTCTTGATGGCCTCCAGCATTTTCGGATGCTGATGCCCGATATTCAGGTTGATCAGCTGTGAGCTGAAGTCCAGCCAGCGATTGTCATCGCCGTCCCAAAACCAAACGCCCTGGCCGCGTTTCATCTCGATCGGATTCGCGGTTCCCTGCACCGACCAAGAGAACATCGTGTAATCTCGGTTTTCTTGCACCACTTTGCGAGAGTGAGAGTCCATGCGTTGCTGCTCCTTCCGCAAAACCCCGGATTCTGAAACCTCAACTGCGCTATCGCTGCTTCAGAATCCAATCCATCGTCTTTGTCGCCAACCGATCCAGCGCCACGACGCTCATTTCCAGATGCTCTTCCTTGGTGTCTTCAATCTTATTATGGCTGATGCCCTGCAGCGATTGCACGAACATCATCACCGTGGGGATTCCCGCGCGCGAAACTTCGGCTGCATCGTGCAGCGGACCGGACGGCATGCGATGCGCCGCGCCAGTGGATTCGCGTACAGCCTCCTCGCACAAATCCAGCAAGTGCGGATGAAACGGCACCGGCTCGATGTTCCACAAGCGCGACCACCCGACGGTGCACCCCTCCTCCGCCGCAAATCGCCGGCTCGCTTCCTGCGCTTCGCGATACATCTGCGCCAGCGCGCTCGCGTCCAAGTCGCGCTGGTCCAGCGTAACCTCGCACCGCCCCACCACCGCCGTCACGATCCCCGGAAACGTCTTCACGCTCCCCATCGTGCACACCGCGTCCTCATGCTTCTTCGCGATCGTGCGTATCCCCAGCGCGAGCTTCGCCGCTGCGGCCAGCGCGTCACGCCGCGCGTTCATCGGCGTCGACCCCGAGTGCGCCTCCTGCCCGTGAAACGTGATGATGTGCCGCTCCACTCCCTTCGTACCCAACACGACGCCGAGCGGCAGGCCCAGGCGCTCCAGCACCGGCCCTTGCTCGATGTGCAATTCCAGATAAGCCGCGGCGTTCTTCTGCTCCCTGCGGGCCTCCGGGAATCGGTCGATCCCCACGTCGCACCGCCGCAGCGCTTCCTCCAACTTCACGCCGTCGCGATCCGTGCGCCCGCGATCGGCCTCGATGGAGTGCGTCCCCGCAAACGCCGATGACCCCAGCAAGCTGCGCCCGAATCGCGCGCCCTCTTCATCCGCCCAATCGACCACGCGCACGGTAATCGGCGGCCGCCCTGCGAATTCCTCGTTAATGCGCCGCAGCACTTCCAGCGCGGCCACTACGTTCAGCGCGCCATCCAGCCAGCCGCCGTTCGGCACGGAATCCAGGTGGCCGCCGATCAGCATGGCCCGCTCCGACGCGCCCAGCAACGTCACCCAATTATTCCCCGCCGCGTCGTAATGATGCTCGATCGGCATGCCCTGCAGCTTCGCGGCAAACCACTCGCGCGCCTTCAGCCACGTGTCCGTCCACGCCACGCGCTGCGCGCCGCTGTCATCGCCGGTCAGCGCGCGAAGCTCCTTCAGTTCGGCAACGGTGCGTTTGGGGTTCAAGCTCATAAGGATTCGTCTGACAATGGCTTACAATCCGCGTCCGATTCGGCGCCCAGTGGAAAATCCGCGCCGATTCGCAAAGCAGTATGCGCGCTGATCCAATCCGGATAGCGCTGAGTTCTATAGGTGGATCTTCAGATCCAACAACAACGACGACGTCTGATCGAGCAGCTCCTCGGTCCTAGGAGATCCGCTCCTTCATCCAGGAGTACGCCGCCGAGGCCACGGTCGCCAGCAAGAATATGACCGTGCCGTGGAGGAACGGCGTATACCCGATGGAGTGCTCGACCAGGAACGGCATCGATAGGCCCCACCCAAGCCCCCACACGATCCTCAAGATTAGGGCCATCACCAGGGATACGATTCCCAGCCAATAGCTCACACGAGCGATCCACTTTTCCATAGCTATCTCCTTAACCTGGAGTCGGATGGAACCTCCGGGAGAGAATCTAGGCCCAGAATGTACTCCCGGAGCGATGGGCCGTCAATTGGAGATCGGTAGTGGAGATCGGCGCGCGCGCAGCGCTCACACGAGCGCTCAAACGAGCGCTCGCACGGCGCTCACGCTCGCTCACACGCTCAGTATCGGCAGGCACAGCGGCGGCTCGACGTGGAAATCCAGCGCCGCAATCTCCTCCAGCGCGCGATTCAGCGTCGCCGCGCTGCACGTCTCGAGCGTCATCACGAACGGCAGCGCGTCGTGCGGATATCCCGGCTTCTGCAGCACGGCGTCGACGCTAATTCCGTATCGCGCGAGCACATCGGCGACGGCGGCCAGAATCCCCGGCCGGTCCTTCACCACGAACCGCAAATAGTGCGGCATCGTGAACTCGCCGCTCACGCTCTTCGGCACCGCCAGCGCCGCGAATTGCTCCGCTTGCGGTGCGCCGCCGCCGCGCGCAATCGCGTACAAGTCCGACACGATCGCCACCGCCGTCGGATCGCCGCCCGCACCGTAGCCGGAGAACACCGTCTGCTCCGAGAATTCTCCGGTCGCCACGACCATATTCTTGTTCCGCGCCACGTGCGCCAGCAACGACGCGCTCGGCACCAGCGCCGGCTGCACCGCCGCGTAAATGTGCAGCCCCTTCGACGTATCCTTCTTCACCAGCGAGATCTGGCGGATCGTGCAGTCCAGATCGTGCGCGTAGTGAAAGTCCACCGCTTCGATCAGTGAGATCGGCCGGCACGGAATCTGCTCGGTGCGCACCTCGGCGCCCAACGCAACCTGCGTCAAGATCACCAGCTTCGCGCGCGCGTCGAATCCCTCGACGTCCGCGCTCGGATCGGCCTCAGCAAAACCCAGCTTTTGCGCCTCCGCCAACGCGTCCGCGAAGCTCGCGCCGCTCGCTTCCATCCGCGTCAGCACGAAGTTGCACGTGCCGTTCAGTATCCCCGCGATCTCGTGCAGCCGGTCGCCCGCCAAACCTTCCTGGATTCCCAGGATCACCGGAATTCCGCCGGCCACCGCCGCGCCGAACTCGATTCGCCGGCCCATCTTTCGCGCCAGCTCCTGCAATTCCGTGCCGGATTTGGCGATCACCACCTTGTTCGCCGTCACCACGGATTTGCCGGCCTCGAGCGCTCTGCGAATGAATCCGCCCGCAGGTTCCAATCCGCCGATCAACTCCACCACAACATCCACATCCGTTGCCAACACCTCGTCAAAACTCTCCGGCCAACGCACGCTCTTCGGAATCCATGTGGTCTTCCGCTTCGAAGTGTCGCGATCCAGAATGTGCGTCAGTTGCAATCGCCCATCGCTGTTCTGCGCCAGCAGTTTGGCCACAGAAGTTCCCACAGTTCCCATTCCAACCAGCGCAATCTTCAATGGTTCAGAGCCGCGCGAAAGATTTTTCCTCGCAGCCGGTTTTGCGCCGGCCTTTTTCCCGGATTTGCGCGCCTTCGATGGTTTACGTTTCGCCACTGTCCCGTTTCCTCGCCGCAAGTAACTTCGAGATCATCTCACGACATCGAGCATCCCACCAAGGATGGCGCTACAAAACCACCGGAACTCGTGGCGGAGGCCTTCAGGCCTCCATCTGGATTTGTTTGGCCGTCCGATCACATCAACTGCCGAAATCGTGGAGACCTATAGACCTCCGCTACGCCGTACGGAACGGGCACAATGCGCGCACCACAATTAGACATTCGCAAACGCCCGTGCAATCCATTAGAATTTATGCGCATCATCGTTTACGAGCAGAGGCATTCGCACACTCACCTCAACTACTCCGGGGTAGTGCAATCGGTAGCACGCCAGCCTTTGGAGCTGGTTATCCTGGTTCGAGTCCAGGCCCCGGAGCCAAATTCATTCACTGCGGCGCTGCAAGCTCCAAGTGGGATCGCCCATAACGCGTAACCTGTGCGTCCCGTGCCTTTTTTGCCTGAAGAGTCGCAGGGGTTTTACCGCCGAAGCCTCATCGGATAAAGCCGCCCGCCAATTAGTGCCAGCGACGGCACGCTTGAAAGCGTGCCCTGACAAATCTCGACGAGGCAGCGCAAACTGCGCCACTACGCGCGGCGGGGCAAACTTCCGCGGCTCGATTCGCTGTGCTAGACTCGCGATGCGGATTGCGATTGGCGAAAGAAACAGAAATCGCAAACTGCGGATGCGTGGAACTTCGGGCTCTGTGCAACCAGGCCCCGCGAACCCCGCCAGGCCCGGAAGGGAGCAACGGTACCGGGATCACCCGGTGTGCCGCGGAGTACCCGAAGTTCCTCTCATCGTATCGACGCGGCCGCGCGCGGTGTGCGGCGCAAGAAAAATAGAATCGACGGATTGCGCGGAGCGGATTGCTGCAAATGGCTTACCAAGTTATTGCGCGAAAGTGGCGGCCGCAGACGTTTGCGGAGGTGATCGGCCAAGAGCACGTGACGCGGACGCTGGCCAACGCCATCCGCAGCGGGCGCGTGGCGCACGCATACATCTTTAGCGGCGCGCGCGGCGTCGGAAAAACCACCACCGCGCGCATTCTGGCGAAAGCACTGAACTGCGCAAAGGGCCCAGCCGAGGAACCTTGCAACGAGTGCGATTCTTGCCGCGAAATTTCCGCCGGCTCATCGCTGGACGTGATCGAAATTGACGCCGCTTCAAATCGCGGCATCGATCAGATCCGCGAACTGCGCGAAATGGTGCGCTACGCGCCGGCGTCTTCGCGCTACAAAGTCGTAATCCTAGACGAAGCGCACATGCTGACCGACGAGGCCTCGAACGCGCTGCTGAAAACGCTGGAAGAGCCGCCGGATCGCGTCGTTTTCATCCTGGCGACCACCGAGCCGGACAGCTTGGCCGAAACGATTCGTTCCCGCTCGCAACACTTCCATTTCCGCGCGCTTTCGTTTGCGGAGATCACCGCGGCGCTGGGCCAAATCGCCACGCAGGAAAAATGGAACATCGAGCCAGGCGCGCTGGCAGTGATGGCGCGAGCCGCGGAGGGCAGTTTGCGCGACGCGCTTTCGCTGCTGGAGCAGGCGCGCGCCTATAGCGGCGAGACAATCAGCGACGCGCAAGTGCGCGAACTGCTCGGCGTGGTGCCGCAGGAGACGCTGGATCAGCTCACCGCCGCGATCGAGCAGCGATCGGCCACGCTTGCGCTTCAACTTGTGCACGGATTGCTGGCTCAGGGACAGAATCTACCGAGCTTCTGCCGCGAGGCCATCGGGCATTTCAGAAATTTGCTGGTCGCAAAAGTTTGCGGAGCGGAATCGGATTTGGTGGCCGCGCCGGCCAGCGAACGCGCGGGACTTGGGCGCGCGGCTGCTGCGTTTAGTGAAGAGGATTTGACGCGCTTCTTCGAAATTCTGCTGGAGACGTACGACGATCTGCGCCGCAAGCCGGACGAACGCCTGCATCTGGAAATGGGATTGCTGCGTATGGTGAACGCCGCGCGTCTGGCGCCACTGGAACAAATTATGGCCGAACTCGGAGGCTCAAGCGCGGGCACGGCGCCGCGCGCGGCCGCGACGACGGCGTCTGGTTCCGCTGCTCGCGCTACGACGACATCGTTTACACCGACAACTTCGTTTTCACCGACAAATTCATTTTCTGCGCCATCCGTCGCCCTGCCCAGCGCGCCGCCGGTTATGCCGCGGACGGAGCGCGCCGCTCCGGAGCCGCGCGAGCGATCGACATCCGCAAGCGTGCCGCTCGCGATGAAACCGGAAGGCGCGGTCGCGCGCATGGTGAGCATCGGCGGAGGTCTGCAAGCCGCACAAGTGGAAGCCATCAAAGTGGCGGCGCTGGAAAAACAAAAATTCCTGGGCGAACTTGTAGAGCAAGCCAGCCGCTGGGAGTGCGAAGGCTCGGAGGTGCGTCTATTTTTTCCGACCGAGCGGCGTGCGCTGGCGGAAATGTTGCAATCGCGCGAGCAGATGGAGACACTGCGCACAATCGCGCAACGCGTTGTCGGCCAGGGTGTGCGCGTCTGTGTTAAACTTGAGGCGTCGCCGATTGCCGCGCCGGAGTTTCGAGCGGCCGGGGCGTCGCGCGAACTGCGCGCGCAGTTTGAACGAGATCCGATCGTACGCGCCATGCTCGAGCGGTTCGGCGGACAGATCTCCGACGTGAAGCGCGGCGACGAAGGCTAGGCCATGGAAGTGAAAGCGCTGCAGCAAATGCTGACGCAGTTCCGCCAGATGCAGGAGACTCTGCAGAAGCAGGTGGAAACTGTGAACGTGGAAGCATCGGCCGGCGGCGGCATGGTCTCCGTAAAAATGAACGGCCAGAAGCAAATCACCGAAGTGCGCATCGAACCGGAAATTTTCAAGAGCAAAGACCAGGAAATGCTGCAGGACCTGATTCGCGCGGCGGTGAATGAAGCCGCGCGCCGCGTGGACGAAGAACTGGCCAGCCAGATGAAGAGCATGGCCGGCGGCATTCCGGGAATCGCCGGCTTGAAGATACCGGGACTTTTCTGAACCGCGCCGCAATTATAAAGACACAACCCGTGCGCCACCCTGCAAGTTCGATCTCTTAATGCCTGACTTCGCCGAACCCGTCTCGAAACTCGTTGACCAGTTGAAGCGCCTTCCCGGAATCGGCCAAAAGACGGCGCAGCGCCTCGCTTTCCATTTGCTGCGCGTGGGCCCGGAGGAAGCGCTGGCTCTCGCGGACGCGATCCGCGAAGCCAAGCTGCACGTGCACTCTTGCTCGATCTGCCACAACATCACGGACGCCGATCAGTGTCTTTATTGCTCGAGCGCCACGCGCAATCGCCGGTTGATTTGCGTGGTCGAAGAGCCGCACAGCATCGCTTCGGTGGAAAAGACGCGCCAGTACAACGGCCTGTATCACGTGTTGGGCGGCGCGCTTTCGCCGTTGCAAGGAATTGGCCCCGAGCAACTGCATCTGAAGAGTCTGATCGAGCGACTGAAGGGCGGCGCGGTGGATGAGATCATCGTCGCTACAAACCCGACTGCCGAAGGCGAAGCGACCGCGGTTTATTTGTCGAAATTAATTAAGCCGCTGGGCGTGCGCGTCACGCGCATTGGCGTGGGCATCCCGGTCGGCTCCGACCTGGAATACGCCGACGAAGTGACGATGCTCAAAGCCATGGAAGGCCGCCGCGAACTCTGACAGCTGACCACTGCGCATCGATCCGTGGCCGGCGGCCCCTCGAAGGTTTCCTAGTAGGCGTTAGCCGTTTCGCAACTGCGGCGGGAACCACTCGACGCCCTGTTCCCACAATGCTAGTCTGGTTTTTCTTTACTTGGGAGCCTCAGCGTGGACACCGCTCCGCGGCGAGAACCGGACGCGCAGAATCGGCGCAGCACGCGCATCGTACAGGCCGTGCCGCTGACGGTGACCGGCGTGGACGCCCTGGGGCGGCCATTCCAGGAACGCACCTCAACGCTGATCATCAATTGCCAGGGCTGCCGCTACCAATCGAAGCATTACGTGCTGAAAAATATGTGGGTCACGTTCGAGGTGCCGCACCCGGAAACGGGCCTCCCACCGCGCAGCGTGCGCGCGCGCGTCACGTGGGTGCAGCGGCCGCGCACCATCCGCGAGTTATTTCAAGTCGGCGCTGAACTGGAAGTGATCGGCAACATTTGGGGCGTGGCCTTCCCGCCGGCGGATTGGACGCCGTTCCCGGATGCGCCGCACGCGGAAATTCCCGCTGCGTCCATTGCCGCTGCGGAAGATTCCACCGGCACCGCGACGCCCGAAGCCGACGCAGCTTCGCACGCGTCCGCGGATTCCCCGAGCCACATTGAGATCTCTCAAGACAGCGGCGACAACGTGCGCGTGATGCCGACTCCCGGGGCGGCCGACGATGCGATTCTGCTGGCGCGCCAGATCAGCCGGCTGGTGAACGAAGCCAAGCAGCAGTTGCAGGAAACCGCGCATACGCAAGCGGCCCAAGCCGTTTCCGCCGAGATTCGCTCGCTGCTCTTTTCAATTGAAAATCAGCTTCGCGATGCGGCTGAAAAATCGGTGCGCGAAGCCGCATCGACGCACGGCGAGGAAATCCTGCGTGCCGCGCTTGAAAACATTTCGCAGGGAGAAATCGAGCGATTGAGCGCGCGCTGGACGCAGGAAGCGGAGCGTCACCTGCGCAGCGGGCTCGGGCGATTCTCGGTCGAACTCGATCAATTCGAGCGACGCCGCCGCGACGAACTGGAATCGCACTTGGGCGCGCGATTCGATCGAGTCCGTGCGGAGATGGAAGATGCGACACGCGCGCTGGAAGCGGAATCGACGGCAGCGCAGGCGCGACTGGAACAATGGCGCCGCGATGCGGAAGAAACTGCGGCGGCGAATCTACGCCGCTGGACTGAACTCGCCGAATCGACCACTGCGCACGCGCAATCGAAAATGACGGAACTTGAGGCCGCGGCGGCGCGCGTCGCCGACCGCATGGCCGCCGCGACCACGGAGGCCGAGGCTGGCTGGCGTGGGCGCCTGGAAGCGGACGTTGCGTCCGCGAACGCGCGCGTGGATCAGCGCGTGGAATCTTCGCTTGAGTCCGCGGCGCGCAGCGCGGCCGATCGCCTGGCGCACAATTCAGAATCTTCGGCCTCCGAAATCGAACGCAACATCGCGCAACGCATCGAGACGCTCGGCAAAGCCTTCACCGAGGCCACCGCCGAAGCTGAAAGCGCGCTGGGAACGATTCGCGCCGCGATCAGCAAGGAGACGGGGCGCGCGCAAACGGCGGTTACTCAACTGCACGAAGCCACTGCGCAAATCGAAGATCACAGAGCCATTCTGGACGGCCTGCGGCGTTCATCGAGCAATGAACTTGAGCGCCGCAGCGAGGCGCTGCTGGAATCGCACAGCGCGGAATTGAATCGCCGCGCGGAGACCATCGCGAATACCGTCGCCGAGCGCCTGGAACCCGGCCTGATCGCCGCGGGGCGGCAATTGCTCTCGACGCTGGCATCGGAAATCCAGGAGCAGCTTGCGCCGCAGATCGATCGCGCCGGCGCCGCGCTGCGCGAGTTGGAAGCCGGAACCGCGCGCACCGAAGAAGCGTTGCACGCGCACGAAGGCCGCCTGCACGAGATTTCCGAGCGCTCACTGCAGGACGCATCCGGGCGCGCCGACGAAACTTTCCGCCGCTACGACGCACAGCTTCAGGAAGCCGGCGCCGCGGCGCAAGCGCGCTGGCTTGCCGAGCTTGAGGCTAAAGCGACCGACACGACGCACGAGGCGTTTGAATCTATTTTCAAATCCGCGGAATGGTACGAAAAGAAAGTCCAGACGCAGATGCAGGCCACGCTCGAAAAGGGATTGGCGCAGGCCGCCGAAGCCTTGCGCGCAAAGGCCGGTGAAATATCCGGGCAGTTTGCCACCGAGCTCGATCATTACACGCGCAGCTACGTGGAGCACGCCAAGGAGCAACTGGACGAGCAGGCGCAAGCCGCGGCCACTCGCACGCTCGAAGCGGCGCAGGCGGCAAGCGACGCCGTCGCCGGCGGATTCAGCGAGCGCGCCGCGAAAATCGCCGCGGAGCAATACCAGCACATGCTCGCCGATAGCTCCGCTGCGGGAGATCAATTCACCGCGCGCCTGGACGCGCAGCGAGCCGACGTGCAATCCAAGATCGATTCCGCCACGCGCGATGCCGCTGCGCGCTACCGAGCGGAGACCGAACAGGTGTCCGCCGAATCGCTGGACGCCGCACGGCAAAAACTCGATGCGCGGGCCGAGACGATGACGGAAACTTGGCGCGCCGCGCGAGCCGCGGAAGTGCAGCAGGTGGAACTGGGTCTGGCGCGCTTGGGCAACCAAGCGGTCGAAGATTACAAGCAGCGCCTCGAGAACACGTCGAACACCTGGGTGCTCGCTTCGGTCACCAAGCTGAACTCGCATTCGCAGAATTTGATCGAGCAGCTAGCCACCGCGTCCGAAGATCGCATTCGCGCGGCGTGCTCCGGCATCTTCGCCGAAATTGGGGAAAGCCTGCGGCAACGAATGGCGCAAGCGCCCGATGCCGAACCGCGCGCCGAATCCAGGCCGGCGTCCCAACCCGATAATCCCCCCTCGAACGGTTAAATTTAGGCCGGCGCGCGAGGCGCTCGCCAAGCCGGTCGCGCGATTCCGCTTTTCAAGGCTTCGCCGCACTCCCTGTATAATCTCCGCCATGGCCAATCGCGCCTACGCCAGTCTATGGCTTCGCGATTTCGACGAAGCAACGCGCATCGAGCGCCTCGCGCTCCTTTTGTCTACCACTCCGTTCTCGAAGACGCGGCCGGGTTTCAGTTCGCTCGTGATCCGCGCCGTTGAGCCCAGCCTGCCGCCCATCGCCGAATACGAACTGGGGGCGGCTCCAGTGGGCGCGGCGGAAATCGCGGACTTTGCGCGCGAGCACGCCCACGCGGATGCCGCGTACGAAGTTGGCGCATATCAAGATTTGTGGATTCGCGACGCCGAGTCCGGCCGCTGGAGCGATCTGCCGCAGCGCGTGGAAATTGTGAGCTTCGGCGTCGAATACGACGACGGTTTGGCCGCGGCCGAATCGGGGCATTTCCAGATCGAATTCGGCCTCGAACACTTTTTCACGGGGCACGCGGGCCTGCTCGGCGCCACCGCCCCTCGCGTCGTCTCGGCGGAAGATCCGATCGAGCAGGAATTTCTGGCGGCGATGTCGCGCCCCGAAAATCTGCGCGGCTATTTGGAGCGTACGCGCGAAAATATCCAGCGCCTGATGCGCTGGATGAGCGCGGCGCAGGCATCCCTCCCCATCGAGCGCACGCGGCTCTGGTCGGAAGGAGAGGAAAATTTTGAAGTCCGGCTCGATGAAATTCTGGCCGTACGCTAGCGCGATCTTGCTGCTTACCGCGGCTGCGGCGGCAGCAGCGTTCGCGCGTTCGCAGGCGCCCAACGCCAGCGCCACGCCCGCCGCGCGCGCGAATGAGCTGACGCTGGCGGGCTTGCGCCCCGGCCACGACACGTTGAACGAAGCTAAGCGTCGCTATGGCGCGAAAATGGCGTTGGACACATCGGACGGCACGCAGCAGTGGCGCGACGCGTGCACCGGCCACGCGATCATCCTGGAGATCGGCGCAAACAGCGTGATTCAAAGCGTGACAATCTCCGCGCTGGCGCCGGACACCGGCTCCTGCACAGGCCGCCGCGATGTGATTCATGAGGATCAATGGCAAACGGGCCACGGCCTGCGTCTGGGCGATTCGCAGGACCGTGTGACGCAGCTCTACGGCGATCCGAACTCAAGCGGGCCTTCCGTCAAGGGTAAGCACGAGCTAGAATTGTTGTTTTACGCTTTCGACTGGGCCGGATCCAGTGTGCCGCAGGTGATGGAAGTTTCCTGCGCGCGCGACTCGGGGCGCGTGATGGAAATCACGCTCGCGAATGCCAGCTTGTAGGAGTCTTCGCTTCGTCTTCGACATCTAAGCCAAAAGACTATGAGCGCCGCCGCACAAACTCTGCCCGCTTCCATCGCCGCCACTAAGCCGGCGCCCCAACGCGTGCCCGGCTGGCGGCACACAATGCGCTTGGTGCCGTACGTCAGCCGCCACTGGGGCATGGTGCTCGTCGGAATTCTGATGCAGGCCGGCATGGGCATCGCCGGCACGATTCTGCCGGTGGTGATCGGCGTGGTGATCGATTGCGTGCAAGGCGCCGCGCAGCCGATGGCGCAGCTCGGGCGGCTGGGGCGAATGATGCTCTACGTGCTGCCGGCTTATCATCCGCACACGGCGCACACCATCGTCGCGTTTTGCATCGCGATGCTTGCGGTGGTCGCGCTCAAGGGCGTTTTCTCTTTCTGGACGCGATGGATTCTGATCGGCCTTTCGCGCGACGTCGAATACGATCTGCGCAACGACCTGCTGGACCGCCTGGTGAAAATGGAGCCGGAATATTACGTGCGCAATCGCACCGGCGAGCTGATGTCGCGCTGCACGAACGATCTGAACTCGGTGCGCATGGTACTGGGCCCGGGCATCATGTACAGCGCCAATACGATTGCCACGATGATTCTGGCGTTGGTGCTGATGTTTTGGCTTTCGCCGCGGCTGAGCATTTACGTGCTGCTGCCCGTGCCGGTGGTGGCCGTGGCCGTTTTCTTTTTCGGGCAGAAAATTCACGCGCTGTACGCGCAGATTCAGGCTTCGCTGGCGTCGCTTTCCTCGCGCGCGCAGGAAAATCTGGCCGGCGTGCGCGTGATTCGCGCCTACGCACAGGAAGAAGCGGAAATCCGCGGCTTTGATGAGCCCAATCGCGAGTACATCGAGCGCAACCTGCGGCTGATCTACTTCTGGAGCCTATTCATGCCGATGGTGCAGACGCTGATCGGCTTCACTTTTCTGCTGGTGCTCTGGCAGGGCGGCCGCCTGGTGATGCTGAATCGCATTTCGCTCGGCGAACTGGTGGTGTTTTACGGCTTCATGGTGCAATTGGTGTTCCCGATGGTCGCGCTGGGTTTTGTGACCAACATCTGGCAGCGCGGCGCCGCGTCGATGGGCCGCCTGAATTATATTTTGGATGCGAAGCCCGGCATTGACGATCGCGCGGCGCGCGCTGACGGCGGGCAGGATATTCACGGCGCGATCGAGTTGCGCCATCTGAATTTCAAGTATCCGACGACGAGCCCCTCCGGCGATCGCGCCGCCAACGCCGCGGCAAATGGCGATGGCGATAACGCGCGCAGCGACTCGGCGCTTGAAGACGTCACGCTGGACGTTCCCGCCGGCTCAACGCTCGCCGTCGTCGGGCCCACGGGCAGCGGCAAATCCACGATGGCGGCGTTGCTCGCGCGGCTGTGGGAAGCGCCGGAAGGCACGCTGTTCCTGGATGGCCGCGCGATTCGCGAATGGCGGCTCGAAGAATTGCGGCACGCCGTGGGCTTCGTTCCGCAAGACGCGTTTCTATTCAGCAAGACGATCGGCGAAAACATCGCCTTCGGAATCGATGACGATTCGCCGGAGCGCGTGCGTCGCGCGGCGGACATCGCCGGCATCGCCGCGGAGATCGAGGATTTTCCGCAAGGTTTTGACACGCTGCTCGGCGAGCGCGGCATCACCGTCTCCGGCGGGCAGAAGCAGCGCATTGCGCTGGCGCGCGCGGTGATTCGCGATCCGAAAATCCTGATACTCGACGATGCGCTTTCCAGCGTTGACACCGATACCGAAGATCGCATCCTGCGCCGGCTGCGCGAATTCATGCGCGGGCGCACCACGATTCTGATTTCGCATCGCTGCTCCACCGTGCGCGACGCCGATCAAATCGCCGTGCTGCGCCGCGGCCGCGTGGTCGAGCTCGGTACGCACGATGAATTGCTGGAGCGCAACGGATATTACGCCGACCTCTATAACAAGCAGCTTCTCGAAGAAGAGCTGGAGCGCGCATGAGCGACTTCCGCGAAGAAGAGAAGCTCGGCAAAGTTTACGATTCCGCGCTGACGCGGCGATTGGTCGGCTATCTGCGTCCTTACGGATTGAAAGTGATCGCCGCGCTCGCGCTCACGGTTGCCGTCGGGCCGCTGCTGGTGGCGGGCCCGTATCTATTTATGGTGGGCGTGGATCGCTACATCGATCCGGTGGTGAATCACAAGATGACACTGGCCGTGGGCATGCGCGGCCTGACGTGGGTTACGGTCGGGTTCCTCGGCTCGCTGCTGCTGGGATTTGGCGTGCAGTTTTTGCAGGCGCGGATCATGCAGAGCGTCGGGCAGAAGGCCCTGTACGATCTGCGCAAACAAATCTTCGGGCATCTGCAAATCTTGCCGATGAGTTTTTACGATCGCAGCCCGGTGGGCCGCCTGGTGACGCGCGTGACCACCGACGTCGATGCGCTGAACGATCTATTTGCCGCGGGCATCGCCGCGATGGTCAACGACGCTGTGCAACTTTCGCTTATCGCCGCAGTGATGCTGTGGGTGAACGCGCGCTTGGCGCTGGCCACGTTCGCCGTGCTGCCGCTGATCCTGATCGCCACGTGGATTTTTCGCGACAAAGTGCGCGACGCCAATCGGCGCATCCGCACGGCCATCGCGCGCATCAATTCGTTTCTGCAAGAGAACATCAGCGGCATGGCCGCCGTGCAATTGTTCAATCGCGAGCGGCGCTCGCAAGAGGAATTCAAGATTTACAACCGCGCGCACATGGACGCTTACAAAGACACGATTCTGGCGTTCGCGCTGTTTTATCCGGCGGTGGAATTTTTCAGCGTGGCTGCCATCGCCACGGCGTTTTGGTATGGCGGACTGCGCGCGCTTGCCGGCGTGGTGGCTGTCGGCGTGTTGATCGCGTTCATGCAATACGCGCAGCGCTTCTTCCTCCCGATTCAAGATCTGAGCGAGAAATTCAACATCTTGCAATCCGCCATGGCGGCCTCGGAGCGCATCTTCAAGCTGCTCGATGAGCCCGCGCCGCTAGCGCTGCAGAGCGGTGCGCGAAGCCTGGTGGAACCGCGCGGGGAAATCGAATTCCGCAACGTTTGGTACGCCTATCGCGGCGGCGCTGCGCCGGCGGAAGACGATTGGGTGCTGCGCGACGTCTCCTTCCACATCGAGCCCGGCCAGGCCCTCGCGATCGTGGGGCACACCGGCGCGGGCAAAACGACGCTGATTCAATTGCTGCTGCGCCTGTACGAAATTCAGCGCGGCTCAATCCTGCTGGATGGCGTGGACATCCGTGAATACAACGTGCGCGATTTGCGCCGCCAGTTCGGAATCGTGCTGCAAGATCCGTTTCTATTCACCGGCACGCTTGAATCGAATGTGCGTCTGGGCACGCCGGGAATCGATCGCGCGACGGTGGAGCGCTCGCTGCGCGAAGTGGGATTGGGCCCGCTGCTCGATGCGCTGCCGCAAGGCGTTGAAACTCCCGTCACCGAGCGCGGCGCCACGTTCTCCGTGGGCCAGCGGCAACTCGTCAGTTTCGCGCGCGCTATGGCGCACAATCCGCGCTTCCTGATTCTCGACGAAGCTACGTCGAGCGTGGACACGAAAACGGAATTGCTGATTCGCGCGGCGCTCGATCGCTTATTGGCCGGGCGCACTTCGCTAGTGATCGCGCATCGCTTGAGCACGATCCAGCACGCCGATCGCATTTTGGTGTTTCACAAAGGCCGGCTGCGCGAACAGGGCTCGCACCAGGAATTGCTGGCGCTGCGCGGAATTTATTACCGGCTCTACCAGTTGCAGTACAAGGATCAAGAACTCACGATGCCTCGGACGCCCGCGGGCTTCGGCGCGTCGCCGCTGGCGAGCGAGCCGCTGCCGTCGGAGGGCTGAGCGCCGCGCCCAGGATTTGCCAAGCATCACCACGCCATGCCAGAGCCATCCATACTGATCTCAGCCGGCGAGGCTTCCGGAGATATGTACGCCGCGCGCTTAGCCGCCGCGCTGCAGAAACGCGTGCCGGTGCGCCTGTTCGGCATGGGCGGACCGCGGATGCGCGAAGCGGGCGTGGAGATCGTCGCCGACTATCGCGAAGTGGCCGTCGTCGGCATCCTCGAGGTCTTGGGCAAGCTGCCGCGCCTATTTCAAGTGATGGGGAAACTCGCGCACGAGGCTCGCGTCCGCAAACCGGCGCTGGCGATCCTCACGGATTTCCCCGGATTCCATCTGCGACTGGCGCGCACGCTGAAAAATCAGGGCGTGCCTACTGTGTATTTCATCTGCCCACAATTCTGGGCGTGGCGGCCATGGCGCGCGAATCTGGTTCGCCGCCGCTTCGTTCGCGGGCTGTGCATTTTCCCGTTTGAGCAGGAATGGTACCGCGCGCGCGGCGTGCCCGCAGATTTCATTGGCCATCCGCTGGTCGGCGAAGTCCACGCCACGCGATCGCGCGAGCAGTTCGCCGCCGATATGGGTCTGGACGCCTCGCGGCCAATCGTCGCGATCCTGCCCGGCAGCAGACCCAGCGAATTTGAGCGACATCTGCCGCGCATTTTGCCCGCGTGCGGATCCATCGGCCGCAGCCGCGGCGTGCAATTTGTGCTGGCGCTGGCGCAAGGCCTGAACGCCGCGGAAATCGCGCCGTATTTACGCGCTGACGTGCCGGTGAAAGTGGTCGAAGGCGCCACATACGACGCCGTGGCCGCCGCCGACCTGGCGATCGTCTCCAGCGGCACGGCGACGGTGGAAACGGCGCTGCTGGGCACGCCGATGATCGTGGTCTATCGCGTGGCGCCATTTACGGCGGCGGTGGCGCGGCGCTTGGTGCGCACTCCAATGTTTGCCATGGTGAATCTGATCGCGGGACGCCGCATCGTGCCCGAACTGATTCAGGACGATCTGACGCCGGAGCGCCTGGCGATCGAAGCCTCGCGCCTGCTCGATTCCCCCACGGAGCGCGGCGCCATGCGCGCGGCACTTGCCGAGGTCCGAGCCAAGCTCGGCGCCGCAGGAGCGATCGATCGCGCCGCGGACATCATCGCCGGAATGTTGGCGGAGATTCTGCCGGTAAGCGCCGGGCAACCCACGCCGCCGAGTCTGGTATCCTAGTCTATGTTTCCGACGCCTGCCTTAGAGGGCGCGCCTGACTTCATGCTCAAGCTCCGCAGTACGCTACTGATCGCAGCAATGTTGGCCGCCGCCTCTGCGTGGGCCCAAGCGCCGGGTGCGCCGTTATCCGCGCCGCCGACGGAAAGCGGCCCGGCGTTCCGCGCAACGAATTACGATTTGACCGCATCGATCGATCCCGCGACGCAGACGCTCACCGCGGATGTGAAGGTCGATTTCGTGGCGCTCAGCGCGTCGCACATCGTCCAAGTGGAGCTGCACCCCAATCTGAAGGTTTCGGCGCTGAAAAGTTCCACCGGCAAAATCATCGGCTTCGATCGCGACCCGGACAATCCGCTGATCCTGCACGTCACGCTGGCCGATCTGGTCACTTCCGGCGCGAGAATCACCATCGAGTTCCAGTACGCCGGCCCGCTCGTGAACGAGGAAAATAGCCCCGTGCGCGGCGTCACGCTGGCTTCGATCTACGCGCAAGGCGCGTATCTGCTGCTGCCCGCGCGCTGGTTCCCGCTCACCGATTTCCCGTCGAATCGATTCACCGGCGTGTTCAACATCAGTGTGCCGCCGGAATTTGCCGTCGTCGGCACCGGCGCCGCGCAAGCGCCCACCACGGTGGCCGCGCAAGCGGCGCCTCCGGCCGGGCCTGCAAAGCGGACGCCGGCCATCCCGGTGATTGGCAATTCGAATCCCGCGCCCACGCCGGCAGCGCCCGCGGGCACTCCCGCGCATCTGCTCTACACCTTCCGCGTGACGCATCCGGAAGCCGCGGGCACATTCGTGGCCGGAGCGCTGCAACTGAATCCCGTCAAGGCCGAAGGCTTAACCGTGCTGGCCTACGTTCCCATCGCCGCCGCCGCGACTGCGCCGCCTTACGGGCAACTGGCCGCGAGCATCGCCAATTTCTTCACCGATCAATGGGGCCAGTTGCCGCAGGACACGCTTTCCGTTGCGCAACTGCCTGACGGCACGGTGGCGAGTTTCACCGCGCCCGGCTTGGTGCTCATCAGCCATCGCTTGTGGGCCGCCACGCCCAATCCGGTACTGCTCTCGAATTTGATCGCGTCGCAATGGTGGGGCGCGCAAGTGATGGCTACCACGCCCAACGACGTGTGGGTCACCGATGGCCTCGCGCGCTACGCGGGCGCGCTGTGGGCCGAAGAAACTTCAGGCGTCGATGCCATGGACCGCGCCGTGACGGATTTCGCCGTGGGCTCGCTGATGTACGAAGATGCCGCGCCGATCGCCGAAGCCGGGCGCTTGACGCCGTACTCCGATCCGTACCGCTCGGTCGTCGCGAACAAGGGAGCTATGGTGTTCCACATGCTCCGCGCGCAACTGGGCGACGACGCGTTCCGCTCGCTGCTGCACGATTTCTACGCGAAGTATCAGGGCGGCTCAGCGAGCATCGCCGATTTCGAGGCCATGGCCGTGGCCAAGGGCGCATCGCTGCCGCCGTCGAAAACGGCCGTGACTCCCGCGATCTCCGTGGGCAACGCGTCGAAATCCGCGGCGGCGCCGATCGGTCCGCTGAATCTGCGCCCCTTTTTCTCCGAGTGGCTGCATTCCACCGGCGTGCCGGAATTCACGCTGACGTACATCGTTTACCGCATTCCCAAGGGATTCAAAATCGTCGGCAAGGTCACGCAGGGACTCGATTTCTTCCACATGCCGGTGCAGGTCGAGGTTCAGACGGAAGGCAATCCTGAATATAAGTCCATCGACGTTAGCGGCACGTCGTCCGACTTCATCATCGAAACCTTCGGCCGGCCGAAGCCCAACGGCGTGATTCTCGATCCGCACAACTACATCTTGAAATCGAGCCCGGCGCTGCGCGTGCGCGCCGTCATCGCCACCGGTGAAGACCTCGCCGAACAAGGCAAATTTTACGACGCCATCAAGCAATACGAGGAAGCTCTCAACCTGCAAGCCACCAATGGCCTGGCGAGTTTCCGCATGGGCGAAGCGTTCTTCTATCAGAAAAATTACGCCGCGTCCGCGCAGGCGTTTCGCAACGCGCTCGATGGCGAAACGGACTCCACAACCAAGTGGATCGACGTTTGGGCGCACATTTACCTGGGGAAGATTTACGATATCAGCGGAGACCGCACTCGCGCCGTGAACGAATACAGCAAGGCCAAGCAGACCAACGACGACACCAGCGGCGCGCAAACCGAAGCGCAAAAAGGTTTGAAGCAGGCGTATCAGGAACCCGGATCAGCGCCGCCGGCCGCCGCAGCAGCAGCCACTACGCCGCAAACGGCAGCGCCGCCGAGCGCGCCCGGCGCTCCGCAACTGAAGACTCGCACAGACACGAATCCGCAGCCGCCGAATTTCAACGATAAGCCCGCTGAGATGTCACACTAGAGCGGTAGAAATCCGGTCAGCCGCGCGCTGGCAATTCCCTTCTGCTGCGCGAACACGCGAAACGCCTCGCCCGTTCCGTCCGGGTGCACCAAGGTCTGGAACGCCAGGCTTGTGCGGTAACGCTCAATCTCGCTCGCACTGGCATCGTCAAAATCCGCCAATTGATTCGCGCCGGCAAGCGCCAGCAGAAAATGTGATTGCGAAACCAAGCCGGCCGGTTGCAAGCCCGCGCGCCGGCCCGCCAATTCGAGCGCGGTGAAGTTCACGTGCGCCGTCAAATCCTGTTCGCCGGGCGCTCGCAACCAATCCTCCGTGGTGCGATGGCGCTCATAAGCCAGCAGCGTGCCGCGCGAGCGCGATTCATCGTAAAGCTCGCGCGCCGGATACCCGTAATCCACGGTTAATATGAATCCTCGCCCCAGCCGCGCGCCCGCATCTTCGATCCATCGCGCGGCTTCCAGGCCGGCTTCCGCCACTTGGTTTTTGGCCAGCTCGATAGATTGCTCGCGAAAATATTCGGCCAGCGCCGGCGTCGAAAGTGGCCGCGATGTGTCCCGCAGGCGGCCGTCTTCAGACGTGACGTAGATTTCGCGCAGCTCGTCGCCGATGCGCACGACGCGGTGAGCGGGCATCGCGTCAAACAATTCGTTCGAGAAGATCACTCCGATCGGAATTTCCGGCGGCAGCTCCGCCAAAGATTTCGCGCGGCCCGCTGCGATATGCGCGCCGATCGCCGTGGCATGATCCGCGCGCCGCGCCGCCGAAATCTCAACGGCGTGATAGCGCACGGCGCGATAAAAATCCGGCAGTTCGCGCGCAATGAAATCCAGAATGTGCGCGGCCAATCGGCCCGTGCCCGCCCCACCCTCGACCAGCCAAAATTCCGGCGGCGCGCCCATCTCGCGCCACATTTCGGCAAGCTGACGCGCCAGCATTCGGCCAAAAATCGGATGGATGTCGACGCTAGTGATGTAGTCCGCCGCGGGTTTTGCCTTCGCGCGAGTGTAATAGCCGAATTCGGGATGATAGAGGCATGCACGCATGAAGTCGGCATACGTGATCGGTCCGCGCGCGGCAATTTCTTGCACCAGCCACGCGGCCAGCGGCGTAGGCGCCCCGGTCGCGCCCGTCGCAGGCACCGGCCGCTGCGCCTTCATCGGTCTTGCTCCTGCGGATTTCGCGTGAACATTTCGATCACGTAGTCGTGCAAGCAGTCGTAGAGCTGCTTCTGCAAAATCCAGGGAAATTGCGATTGTTCGATTTCGCGCGGCCGGAGCAACAAGACGTAGGTGTGCACCGCAGGCTCCGCCGGGCGAAAGCGAATTTCGATTTCAACACCTTCAGCGGCAGGTCGCGCCGCAAATGAAAATAGAGGATGCTCGTAGCGGCCCAGCTCCGTGCGGACTTTTTCAACTAGATCGCTCACGACACGCGCCGCGCGCTCACGCCGGATTCGCCGTAGACGAAGATTCCTCCGCTTCGCCGCGCGCCTTTAGCGCATCCCAAACAGTTTGGAATGCGCGCAGCGCGCGCTCGTCGTAAAGCACGAAGTGCACGGTTCGCGGCGACTTCTCCGCGCGCATATGCTTCAGCGTTTCGCGCAGCATGATCTCCGCGCATTCCGGAAGCGGAAATCCCGCAATCCCCGTGCCCACAGCGGGAAAGGCAATCGTCTCAAGATTGCGCTCGGCGGCGATGCGCAGCGAATGCGCCGTCGAGCTTCGCAGCGCCCGCGCGGTTGTCTCTCCGCCCAACTGCATGCTGGCCGCGTGGATCACGAATTTCGCTTTCAGATTGCCGCCGCCGGTGATGGCCGCGCCGCCCACCGGAATCGTGCCGATCTCGTTGCATTCGCGCTGAATCGAATCGCCGCCCTTGCGGCGAATCGCCCCGGCCACGCCGCCGCCCAACTGCAAATCGTTGTTCGCGGCGTTGACGATCGCGTCCACATCCATTTCCGTGATGTCGCCCTGCTCGATGACGATGCGGTCGGCGAAGTCCATGCCCAGCGACCCCCAAGCGAATTCTCGCGCGAGCCCGATGACGACCTATGATAGCAAAGCGCCCGGCAGCGAGCCCGTTCCTGCGTTTGGAGCCGAAGCTTCGATCTCCACGACGCTTTGCCACGCAACGCGTCGCGCGAAATCAAGGCACGCGCGAACAGTCTCTTCGGAGGTTTGCGGCGCGCGAACGATCATCAAAATCTCCGGCCCCGGAATCACCGCGGCGAGGCGCAGACCTACGCACAGCTCCGGCCGATACGTGATCGCGCCCAGCTCGGCAATCGAAATCGTAGCCGCGATCGTGGCGCAAACCGCGTCGGGCCGCGCGAATTTATCGAGCAGCGTGAAAATTTCCAGCTTCAGCTCGGCGTCGTCCACGGTCGTGTCGATAACGAAATCAGCCAGCCGGCACGCATCTTCCACCGTGCGCGCAACGCTCAGCGCGTCGCGGGCGCCGCGCTCGCCAACCGCGCGCCGCACATCCAGTTCCGCCCGCTCCAGCACATCCGCGCGAAAATCCTCCAGAATCGTGTGGTAACCCGCGCGGCACGCGGCCACCGCGAACCGGCACCCCATCGCGCCCGCTCCCAGGACGGCCACCGTACCGGGCTCAAAGCGATTCGTCATGGTGTGAGTGAAAGCGGAATCAACCGGCGAGAGATTCCAGCGCGGGCTGATCGAATCCCAGAACGATCGTGCGCCCTGAGATCACCACGGGCCGCCGAATCAGATTGGGCTCGCGCGCCATCAATCGAATCGCCGCCGCGCGCGACGGCGGATTCTTGCCCATCTTGTGCTTGCGGTAGAGTTCATTGCGCGGATTCAGGAATGCGCGATGATCGCGATCGCCGATCAGCTTCTCAAGCTCGGCCGCCGTCAACCGCTCCTTGCCCAGATCGCGCAGCTCGAGCGTACAGCCGCATCCTTCCAGCAGCGCGCGAGCCTTGCGGCAGGTCGTGCAATTCGGCTTATGCAGGAATTTCACGCGAGCTTTGGCCATATCGCGTTTCCCTTATTCGTCGATGCGCTCGAGTAGTTTTGCAAGCTGCTTGAAATAGCGCATCTTCACGCCGCTTCCTATCGCGTTCTGCCCGCTGCTCGATGGCAGCACGAACACGCGCGCTCCATACAACAGATTGTTCTGCAAGCCCAGCTTGCACGCGCGCTGCGCGAATTTCTCGAAGGCAATTTTGCCGTTGAACGCCACCACGCGCGGCGCGAATTGCTCCAATTTTTGCGCCAGCAGCACGCGCCCTTCGGCGAATTCCTGCCGCTCGAGTTCCTCGATCCCGCGCGTCGGCCGCTTCACCAAATCCGTCAGCCCAATGCCGAATTCGAGCATGCGCCGATCGTTTTTGTACTCTAAAAGCTCCGGCACGATCCCTGATTCATACATCAGCGGCCAAAACATATTGCCGCGCCCCGCGTAGTAATGTCCCACGCGCGCCGATCGCTCGCTGGGATTGCATCCCACGACGATCATTTTCATTCCAGATCGTAATTGGTCGGGCAAGGTGCGCATCAGGGTATGGCTAAGTCTACCCGATTCGCCCGCAGCGGCGAAATCCACAGCTAAACAGAGTTGCGTTTTACGCATCGAGTCGCGCGCCGGCACATCTAATGTTAAAGTGAACGTGACGCCTATACCCGACGTGAACGCCCCTAACGCCAAACCGCTGCCCTCTACGGTCGTGCGCGACGACGAAAGCGCCCTTGTCGCTGCCGCCAAGCGCGGCGATCTGAACGCTTTTCAAGAGCTGGTAACCCGCTACGAAGACAAAATCTACCGCCTAGCCTGGAACATCACGCGAAACAAAGAAGACGCCGAAGACGCCATGCAGGATGCCTTCATGAAGGCCTTCCAGCATCTCGCCGGCTTCGAGGGCGGCTCGCGCTTTTACACCTGGCTTGTGCGCATCGCCGTGAACGAAGCGCTGATGAAGTTGCGCAAGCGCCGCCCGAATCAAATCTCGCTCGACGAGCCCGTCACGACCGACGACGATCTGATGCCGCGCGACCTGCAGGACTGGGGTCCTTCGCCCGAGCAGCGCTACGAGCGCACCGAGCTCAACCACATTCTTACCGACGCCATCGAGGACCTCGATGCGCCGTACCGCACGGCTTTCGTTCTGCGCGATATCAGCGAGCTTTCCACTGAAGAGACCGCCGATGCGCTCGGCATCTCCGTCCCCGCCGTGAAGTCGCGCTTGCTGCGGGCCCGCTTGAAGCTGCGCCAGAAACTCGATCCCTATTTTCGGAGTAAACCGTCGTGAATTGCAGAGGCGTGATCGCGGAACTAACCACTTATCTGGACGAGGCCATGGACGAAGTGACCGCGGCCGATCTCGAGCGTCACCTGGACGCGTGCAAGAAATGCCGGCTGATCGTGGACACCACGAAAAAGACGATCGAGATTTATTGCAATGCCGAGCCCGTGCCGCTGCCGCCCGAAGTGCGCGAGCGCCTGCACAAGGCTCTGTTCGAGCGCCTCGGCCACGCGCACTAGCCGCGCGCGACACACGTCGCAGTACTGCTCGGAGTCACTTCATTCATCGTCGTTCCACAACGAGATGGTTTGCCCGCGGCCTTCCGTCACCGCACTTTCATACAGGCGAGCCGCAACCGCGATGTCCCACGCCGCAAGCCCCGTCGATTTGAAAAGCGTAATCTGATCCGGCCGTTCCCGGCCCGCGCGCTTCCCCGCAACGATCTCCGCCATTTCCACCACGCCGCTCCACCGCGATTCGTCGCCGGCGAATGCTTGAATCAAATCTCCCGCTTCCACTTTCGCCTGCTCGATCGAATCCACGGCGATCAGCGTCGAGCGCCGCACCGCTTCGTCATCAAGCTCGCGCTTGGACGCGAAGTTCGCGCCGACGGCATTCACGTGCGTCCCCGCGCGAATCCACGCTCCCGCGAGCACCGGCTGCGCGGAAGACGTACACGTCACCACGATATCCGCGCCGCGCACAGCTTCCTCGGCCGAGCCCGCGGGCTCCACCGGCAAACCCAGCTTCGCGGTCATTTCACTGCAAAACGTCTCGCGCCGCTCGGGGTCGCGCCCATAGGCCCACGCCATTTCCAGGGGTCGCACAGCCGCGATGGCCTGAAGCTGCGTCCGCGCTTGATATCCTGTGCCGATGATCGCCGCGGTGCGCGCCGCGGCCGGTGCCAGAAATTTCGTCGCGATACCGGTCGCCGCGCCTGTGCGCATTTGCCCCAGCGCATCGGCTTCGATCAGCGCCAAAAGTTCGGCAGTCTTGGCGCTGTAAAGCAGCACCAAGAACCGCGGCGCCCCGCGTCCGCTGGCGTAAATCTTCATGCCGAAATAACCGCCGCGACGATCGGCTGCGCCCATGTTGTGCAGCAGCCCGCGCTCGCCAAAATCGATCCGCCGTCGCAGCTGCAGAAATATTTCGCCTGCCGCCTGCCGGCGAAACGATTCTTCCACGGCCTCCAGCGCGACTTGCATCGGCAGCAACGCGCGCACGTCCTGTTCGCCGATATGCAGCGTCAATGCATTCCTCCGTCGCGCCCGCGCGGCGCGCCGAATTACAGATGCAGATGAAATCGCAGCACGCGATCGCTGACTGCATCCAGCAGCAGCAAATCGCCGCCTTGATCGACCGCCAGCGCCACAGCGCGAATATCGGGCGCTCCCTGCGGCGTGGCCGCAGCCGCGACGGGATCCACCGCCACATCCTGCCCATTCGATGACCACACGCGCAGCGCCGATACGCGCCCGCCCACCACAAGAATATCGCCTGACGAAATCGCCACGCTCACCACGGCCTGAGCGCTTCCCGCCGCGTCGGCTTGCCCGAACGACGCGACCCAAATCCCGTCGCGCGTAAATTTCTGCACGCGCGCTCCGCCGGAATCCGCCACGTACACAAATCCATCCGAACTTGCCGCCACGCCGGTCGGATCGATGAATTCTCCATTCTCCGTTCCGCGCCGGCCCCAGGTTCGCATCAGCCGACCGCGCGCATCGAATGCCACCACGCGGCAGAGCACGCGATCCGTGACGTAATACGTGCCGTCGAAATCCACGGCCACGCCCGCGGCTCCCTGCAACCCGCCGCGCGACATCCGAAACTTGTCGCCCTCCGGCAAGAAAATTTGCACCCGATCGCCTTCCGTCACGTAAATTCCGCCGCCGCGATCCACGGCGATTGCCGTGGCCTTGGCCAGCGGCGCATCGCCAAAGGAAAGCAGCGGCACGCCCTCCGGCGAAAATTTCTCGATCGAGCTGGTGCCGGCGTCAACGATGTACACGCGGCCGAACGGGTCCGTCGCAATTCCGATCGGCGTGTCCAGTTGCCCCGGGCCCGTGCCGCGCGTTCCCCACGCGTCGACGTATTGGAGCGGCGGAAGTTGCGCCGCCGCTGCGGCCGCGGAGCGCGATCCGCGCCCGCAGCCCGCCATCGCGAACACAGCGCCCAGCGCGAAGGCAAAAACACAAATGCTCGCGCTGAAGCGCTCAGCGGCGCCGAGCTTGACGCTTGCGTCTTGGAATATCGCCCGCTTCATTTCGAGGAACGCTTCGGCGCACGCCTCGGCGCGCGCACACGCTTCGGAACGGCGCCCACGCGGCTCACCATCGTTCGATGCATCACGTAGGCGCGCTCGCCGCCCGCTTCGTCCGCTTCCGCAAATCTAAACTCCGGACCATCCGCCGCTTGCGAAACATGTATCGGAAGTTTTCCGCAGAGATCGCTTTCCACGAAGGCCGTCTCGTACCGTTGCCGCGGATCGTCCCAAGTGTAAACGCGCAGCAGCGTGAAATCGCACTCCTGCCCTTCTTCCCCGCGCGAGCCCGCCACCAAATATTGCGGCATCTCGCCCGAGGCGGTCGGCACGCGATTCAATTCAAACCACGCCACCACGCGTAGATCCGACGATAACGCGTTATCGCGCACCGGCCCCGGCGGATCCAGCTGAATGAACCGCGCCAGCACCCACCCCGCCATCGGCAGCGCGGAATCGGCCGCTGACTCTGCGCTCGCCGCGGGCGCCTCCGTCTGCGTCACCGCGCTGACGGCCGCGTTTTCCGCCGGCAGCGGCACTGTCGCCGCCGACTCATCGCGCATCACCAGCAGCCAATCCTCGAATTTCGGTTTCGATTCATCCGGCGCGCCGCCCGCAGCACGAGATGTCTCGTCGCCGCCCGCTTCGCCCGCCGGAGGCGCCGCGGCCGCGGCCGGCGCCACAGCGCGCGCCAGAATCACCACCGGCACATTGCGGCCGAACTGGTAGATGCGATCCGTGGCGCGCCCCGGTTCGATGTGCACGTTCGTGGTGGTCTTGGCGTAACCGCGCGCCTGCGGTTCCATCGCTTGCGCTCTCTTCAGCAGCGCCGAAGCGCTCTGCCACAGCGCCGGGTCCATCAGCGCCGACGCGTCCATCCAGCCCGTCGCGCCCGCGGCGGTCTTCACCTGCACCGCAATTCCCTGCCGCGCAAGAATCGTCACGCGGTCGCCGTAATGCAGCGCCGCCGCCGGCTGACGCACCTCGGCGGTGCTCGTCCACAACGTCACAGATTTTTCGGAGATGTAGGCGTCGCCCAGGCCGCGCGCCTTCGGGTGCAGCCACCAATATCCCAGCGCCACCACCGCCAGAACAACGATAGGAGCGGCCCAGCGAATCCGCCAATCCGTAGGCACCATCAGAATTGCAATTCTAGCATCAACCACGCGATCGGCGCGGCGCCGCCGCCCATTCAGCGCAAGCCCACTCAAACCAAGATCATTCAGCGCACGAATTTCGCACTCAGAAAATTCGCAGAAGATTCCCCGAAGACTCTCTCAAGGGACATTCAGTGATAAACTTCGCGCGTCACGACCGCGCGCGCAGGCTGCGCGCGATCAACCGAGGAGAAAACTCGCTATGCGTTTCCTGGAACATCTCAAACCGTTATCGCTGCTCTTGCTGCGTCTGGCGATGGGCGCGATCTTCATCGAGCACGGCTACCCCAAGCTCTTCACCATGCACAACGCGGCCACTACGACTTTCATTCACTGGGGCTTCCCTGGTTATTTCGCCACGATCTCCGGAACGCTCGAATTCTTTGGAGGGATACTGCTGATCGCCGGCTTGCTCACGCGAGTTACGGCGCTGCTTTTGGCGATCGAGATGGGAGTCGCGATCGCGAGGGTGCACATTCCTCAAGTCGGCCTTTACGCGATTGGAAAATTTGAATTGCCGATCGCCCTGTGCGCAGCCGCGTTCGCTCTGGCCACGGTCGGCGCCGGCTCCATCTCGCTCGACCACCTCACGTTTGAGAGCGGCCGCTCGTCGAGCAAGAAAACCAAAACCACGAACTAAGCAAAGCCCTGGGCGAAGGCCACTCCCACGCCCGCGCCGAACTTCGCTCCGCAATCCGCGCCGCTCGCGCCCTAGTGCGCGGGCGCAACCTGCTCTTGATCCGGCGGCGCTTGCGTCTGCAATTGCGCGGCGACCGGAAATGGCAGCGCCCTCACCGGCATCACGATCCAGCCGATCAAGTAGGCCACGAACCCGAAAACGAAGCCGCTGAAAATCGTCAGCAGCGCCCAAATCAACCGAATCAGCGTGGGGTCCACGTCCAAATATTCCCCCAGGCCGCCGCAAACGCCCGCCAACCGGCAGTTCGTCGCCGAACGCATCAAGCGCTTCTGGTACGCGGGCGCCGCGGGAACCTGCGCCTCCTGCTGACGCGCCCCGCAGAAATAACAAAAATTCGAGTACCCCGCGATGTCCCTCTGACAATTCGAGCAAATCATCGTGTCCTCCTCCCGGACAGAGCAATCCCCGTCTCTATCGTACCCCTACTGGATGCATACGAACGTCAGCGCGAAAAAGTTCCAGAAATCGTCGCGGCGCAAGTTGGGGAGGTATGCCGCGTGAGGGCTTTTCGAGCGGCTTCTTTGCGAAATTTCGAGAGCCGCCGCGTGAGCCGGCTCGTGCTGTGTAAAGGCACGGCTTCAGCCGTGCCGCAAGCGCAACATCACAGCGGCTTTAGCCGCTGAAGTTAAGACTTCAATACGCGGCGAGGTCGCGCAGCGCGCGCACCAAATCCTCAGACTGCGGTAAAATCTCGTTTTCGAGGCTGGGGTGGTACGCGCAGAACGTATCCATCGCCCCGACGCGCCGCACCGGCGCATCCAAATCGTCGAACAATTCATCCGCGATGCGCGCCGCGATCTCCGCTCCGTAACCCCAGCTTCGCGTATCCTCGTACGCCACAAGCACGCGGCTCGTCTTGCGCACGCTCGCGGCAATCGCTTCCCAGTCGTACGGCGATAGCGAACGCAGATCGATCAACTCCACCGACACGCCTTCGCGCTCCATCTGCGCCGCGGCCAGCTCCGCGCGATGCACCAGCGCGCCGTACGTCACCACCGTCACATCCGAGCCTTCGCGCACCACCCGCGCCTTCCCGAACGGAATCGTGAAGTCCGGCCCCGGATAGGGCGAGCGATTGTACGGCTGCCGGTACAAATGTTTGTGCTCGAGGAAAAGCACGGGATCGTCCGAGCGCAGCGCCGTGCGCAGCAATCCGCACAAATCCAGCGCTGTTGAAGGCATCACAACGCGCAGCCCCGGCATATGCGTGAACACCACTTCGCCCGATTGACTGTGATAGATCGCGCCGCCGGTGAGATATCCGCCGATCGCCGCGCGAATAATCGCGGGCGCCTTGAACGTGCCCGCCGAGCGCCACCGGAAAATGCAAAGCTCGTCGCGGAATTGCATCATCGCCGGCCAGATGTAATCGAAGAATTGAATTTCGGCCACGGGCTTCATCCCGCGCAAAGCCATGCCCAGCGACCGCCCCACAATATTCGCTTCCGCCAGCGGCGTATTGAAAATGCGCTCGCCGCCAAAGCGCCGCTGCAATCCGGCCGTCGCCTTGAAGACGCCGCCCTTGCCTTTGATCTTTCCGGCGCTGTCTTCGTGCCCGCCATCCGCCACGTCTTCGCCGAGCACCACGATGCGATCGTCGCGAGCCATTTCATCGCTCAGCGTCGCGGAGACCATCTCCACCATCGTCAGCGGCTCGCCTGCAAATTTCGGCGTCACAGCGAAGCGGTCCGACGACGGGTCGACATCCGGCGAATATTGCCACGCCAGAATCGCATCCGCCGTGGCCGCCGGTGGCGCCGCGGCCAGCGCGCGATCGGAGGCATGGCGCACCTCGCGATCCACCGCCGCTTCCATTTCTTCCATCCCTTTTTCGTCCAGGATGCCTTCGCGCACCAGGAACAGCCCGAATTTCGGAATCGGATCGCGATGCGTTTCCGCTTCGCGCTCTTCGGCCGTCTTGTAGAGCTTGTCGTCGTCGGAAAGCGAATGCGCGTACGGCCGCGTCACGTGCGCGTGGACCAGCGTCGGCCCTTTTCGCTCGCGGCAGTGCGCCGCCGCGCGCGTCAGCACTTCATAGCTCGCCAGCGGATCGGTGCCGTCGCATTCTTCAACCCGCAATCCCGGAAAATTCTCAACCAGCTTTGAAATATTCCCGCCCGCAGTCTGCTGCTCCACCGGCATCGAAATCGCGTAGCCGTTGTCTTCGATCAAAAACAGCACCGGCAGCCGCTTCAGGCAGCAAATATTCAGCGCTTCGAAAAATTCCCCTTCGCTCGTGCTGCCTTCTCCACCCGTCACCAACACGATTTCGTCGTCGTGATGCCGCACCGCGTGACCCAACGGCGCGCCCTGCGCCTGCTCCAGCGCGCGCGGAAATCGCCCGTAATACAGCGACGCTTCCGCCATCCCCGCGGCCTCGATAAACTGCGTCCCCACAGCCGAAGAGCGCGGCACGATGTTCAATTTCTGGTTGCCCCAGTGCGAGGGCATCTGCCGCCCGGCCGAACTCGGGTCGTCCTTCGCGCCCACCGCCTGTAGCAGCATTTCGTACGGCGTTACACCCAGCACCAAGCACAGCGCGCGGTCGCGATAATACGGCAGGAACCAATCGTGCCCCGCGCGCAGCGCCAGCCCCGCCGCCACGTTCACGGCCTCATGCCCCGCCCCGCTGATTTGGAAGTAGATGTGATTCTGACGCTTCAGTTGGATTTCGCGATCATCCAGGCGCCGCGCCAGATACATCGTCCGGTAAATGCGTATCAAATCCTCGCGGCCCAAGCCGTGGTACCGGTTCGCATCAATCGCCGCAGCACGCCCTCGTGTTTGAACCGCCATGCCGATTTCCTCGCGCAGAATCTACAGACTGGAAGGCCAAGTTTCAAGTGCACGCCATTATAGCCGAATCGCCCGCCCCGGCGCACCGACGATGCCCGCAACGCCGCGTGGTCGCGGGCCGAACTCGCTCGAGGCGACCAGCTTCGAGCCCCAGCCCCGTAGAGTGTGCGTGAGAACCAGCTTGAGTTTGAAAAGGAAATAGTGCAGTAAAGAAGCATGAGCCGATTTCTACCGTACAGCCCAGATCAGGCGTAT
>JBEKDK010000028.1:0-34678 GCA_050014395.1 Candidatus Acidiferrales bacterium
ATTTTTCGAGAGCGCAAATTGCAAGACGAAGCTGGTGAAGCCCTGCCCGCTGCTCGAAGTCCCGATCTCGAGCCCCGGAATTTGCATGAACTGGCGCTCGAGCGGCGTGGCCACGTTGTTGGCCATGGTCTCGGGCGTCGCTCCGGGGTAGCCGACGCTCACTTGGATGACGGGATAATCGACAGCCGGCAAGTCGTTCACCGGCAGTCCGATATACGCCAAGATGCCAAACAAAATTACGGACGCGGTCAGAACGACCGTCATCACCGGGCGGCGAATAAATGGTTCGGAAAAGTTCACGGTTATGGGGTTCCTGCGGCTCCGCCGCTGGCGCCTGGACCGCCGGGCCCGGCGGGCGCCGGCGGCGCGACGACCACCGGACCACCCGGGATGATGGCCAATTGCCCGGTCAGCACGACGCGTTCGCCCGCCGCCACGCCGCTGCTCACAACGACGTCATCGCCTTGGCGCTGTCCGAGCGTCACAGGCCGCAGCTCGGCGGTGTTGTCCGCGTGCACCACATATACGAACGGCCCCCTCTGGCTGATTTGCGTTGCTTCGTTCGGAATCAGCACGGCATTCGCTTCGGTCGCCAGAATCAGCCGCACGTTCACAAACTCGCCCGGCCAGAAATGATGGTCGGCATTGGCGACGGTGGCCCGCAGGTTGATCGTCCCCGTGGCATTCTGCACGGCGTTATCGAGAAACGTCAGAGAGCCCGAACGCGCCGTAGCGTCTGTGTCCGACGGCAGCCGCACGAGCGTCTTGAGCGCGCCCCGCGACATTTGCTGCCGAACCTTCGGCAAATCCTGCTCAGTGACGGTGAAATCCGCGTAGATGGGATCGACGCGTTGAATCGAAAGCAGCGCCGTCGTATTGGCTTGCACAATGTTGCCCACGTCCACCAAGCGCGCACCGGCGCGCCCATCAATCGGCGAGCGGATCGTGCAGTAGTCGAGGCTGAGTTTGGCATTCTCGACGGCGGCATCCGCGGCCTGCACCTGCGCTTGGCCCACTTCAACCGCATTTTTCTTCGTCTGGTAATCCAGCTGCGAAACTGCCCGCGGATCGTTCAACGATTCGTACATCTTCAGTTGCGATTGCGCCAGGTCCAGGGCCGCCTTGGCTTGCGCCTGTTGCGCCACAGCGGCATCCAGTTGCGCCTGGAACGGACGCGGGTCGATCACGAAGAGAACCTGGCCTTTTTTCAAATCGGCGCCGTCGGAAAAATTGCGCTCCGTAATTCGCCCGGCCACTTGTGGCATCACAGTAACGGATTCAAACGCGCCGCTCTTGCCGATCTCGTCCAGATACAGCGGCACGGTCGCGCCTTTCGCCACCGCCACCGTCACGAGCGTCGGCGGCATTTGCGGCGCGCCGCCGGCCCCTCCCGGCGCTTGCTGCTTGCTGCAGCCCGATGCGGCTGCCAGCGCCGCGGTGAGCAAAACTCCGACGAATATTCGACTTTTCATTCTCACTATTTCTCCAGCGCTACGATTCCGCCACGTCCGCATGGTTTCCTTTGGATGATTCCATCGCGCCACTTGATTCCGGGTTCTGGGCCGCGTTCCGCTGCATTCAATCCGGCGCGGCGTCACCAGATCCGGCAGCGCTCCGCAGCGGGCCGCACCATCGCATCGCCCGCCTGGCACCCATACGCGCCCGCGAACTCCGGCAGGTTTGACATCGGCCCATTGACGCGGAAATTCGGTATCGGATGTCCATCGGAGTTGGTCAGCAGCCTTTCGTACTCCGGCCGCATATTCTGGCCCCATATGCGCGCCCAACCCAGATAGAAACGCTGGTCGGGCGTCATGCCGTCGATCGCCGCCGCGCTCTTGCCCGCTTCGGCCGCCTCGAAAGCCATGTGCGCAATCGTCAGGCCTCCCAGATCGGCGATGCTTTCCCCTTCGACCAACTTCCCGTTTTCGTGCAGATCGCCCTCGACCACAAAGGCGTCAAACTGCCGCACGATGCATTCCGCGCGCGCTTCGAAGTTTTTGCGATCGTCCGGCGTCCACCAATCGCGCAAGTTGCCCTGCGCGTCGAATTTGCTGCCCGAATCGTCGAAGCCATGCGTCATTTCGTGCCCGATCACGGCGCCGATTCCGCCGTAATTCAGTGCGTCGTCGGCCTTGGGATCGAAAAATGGCGGCTGCAGAATTCCGGCCGGAAACACGATCTCGTTCATCGTCGGATTGTAGTAGGCGTTGACGGTCGGCGGCGTGATGCCCCATTCGGTGCGATCCAGCGGCTTGCCGATCTGCGCCAAGTTGCGCCGGAACTCGAACGCCTCGCCGCGAAACGCGTTCTCAATGTAGGAATCGCGCGTCACCTGGTAGCTCGAATAGTCGCGCCATTTGTCGGGATAGCCGATCTTCAGCGTCATCGCGTCCAGCTTGGCCTCCGCCTGCTTGCGCGTTTCCGGCCCCATCCACGTCAACGTCTCCATATCCGCGCGCAACGCGGCCATCAAATTGTGCACCATCCGCACCGCCGCCACTTTCGCCTGCGGCGGAAACGTCTTCTCGACGTACTTCTGCCCCAGCGCCTCGCCCAAATCGTGATCGGTGGCCGAAACGCAGCGTTTCCAGCGCGGCCGAATTTCCGTGGTGCCCTGGAGCGTCTTGCCGTAGAAATCGAAATTCTCATTCAGAAATTTTGAGGAAAGCAGCGTGGCCGCGCTGTGCACCAAGTGCCATCGCAAATACGTTTTCCAATCGGCCAGCGGCACCGTGACCAGCATCTGATCGAGCTGCTGGAAAAATTTTGGCTGCCCCAGATTGACGGCCGCGATATCTGGAAAGCCGGCTTCTTTGAAATAGTCGGCCCAAAGGAAATGGGCGGTCAGCGCCTGGAGTTCCGCCGGATTCATATGATGATAGTTGGCCGAAAGGTCGCGTAATTCGACAGGCGTCGAAGAACCTTGCGCCAGTTGTGTTTCGATGGACATCACTGTCTTGGCTTCGGCCGCGGCCGCATCCGGTGTGTCGCCCAGCAACGTAAACATCCGCGCGACGTGCGCGACATATTGATCGCGCATTTTCTGCGAAGCATCGTCCGATCGCAGGTAGTACTCGCGATTCGGCAGCCCCAGGCCGCCTTGGTAGGCAACTCCGATCACCTGCGTGCTGTCTTTGAAATCCGGCTCGGAATTGAACTCGAACATCGCGTTCACGCCGATGGATTGCAGTCGGGTCGCTTCGGCTTGCAAATCCGCAACGCTCGATATTTTGGCGATGCGATCGAGCTCAGGTTGCAACGGCGTGGCGCCCGCGGCTTCAATGCGCGCTTCGTCCATGCAGGTTCCGTAGAAATCGCCGATCTTCTGTTCGATCGAGCCGGGCGCGGCGCTCCGATCCTGCGCGGCGGCTTCTAGAATTTCATGCAAGACCTGCTCGTTCTTGTCGCCCAGCGCGTCAAACTGTCCCCACTCAGGGTAAGCGGGCGGTATAGGACTGCGTGCGCGCCATCCGCCCGTGGCGTATTGGTAGAAATCAGCACAGGGCTTGCAGGTTGTGTCCAGATCGGAGAGATCGAAGCCGTGGCTCGCGGTGCCGCTCGATCGAGTGGCAAACGTCACCAGGGCGCCAGCCAAAAAGACCAATGCCGCGGCATATATGGCAACGCCTAAAAGCCGCGGGGAACGCATTCGTTCAAGCTCCTGTTTCGGGTGGAAAATATTGAGACCGAACAGCATAGCGGCGCGCTTTGCCGCCTGTCAAACGGCGCCCGAGAGCCAATTCGGCAGCCTCACTGGCGCATAAGCGCGCAAACCAATCAGTTTGACGCGCGCAGCCCGCCGCGGTTAGTCCGGATCGTCCGCGTCGCCTTTCGGCACATTTGGAAAGGGCACCGAAGGCCCCTTCAGTCCTTCCCAGAGGATGTGATTGAACCTGTCGGTGTCCAATTTGTCGGCGTCGGAAAAATCCATGCCGCGCGTCTTTTCGGCCCAATAGGCGGCATCGTGCCGCGGGGTGGCGTAGCGTTCAGCGTGCGAATCCGTCTTGGCACCGGGAGCGGGCGGCGGCAATGGCAGTTTTGTCGTGCGTAAAACCTGCGGCACTCGCGCGTCGTAGTCCCACGGCCGCAGCGTGCGCTCAAACACCGCATTCATCGGCTCCACGGAAGCGTCGTTCAATCCGAGCGGCGCAAGCCCCAGCACCTCTTCGATCGTGCGCAGCATATTTACCGTCGCGTAGCGCTCCGAAACCACCGCGCCTTGCCGCACGTACGCCCCGGCCACAAAAGCCACCGTGCGATGCGCGTCCACGTGGTCGGGCCCGTTTTGCGCATCGTCTTCCACGATGAAAATCAGCGTGTCGGCGCGATAGGGACTTTTCGCCACGGCATCCACTACCATGCCGATCGCGTAGTCGTTGTCCGCCATTTCCGTTTCCACCGTATTCACACCGTCGGTGGCCTGGTCGAAAAGGCCCAGGTGATCGTGCATCAAGCGAACCAGTTCGAGCGCCGGCAGATTCTTGTTGGCAACGTAGGCGTCGAACTCACGCTTCCACTCATGCTCGCGCCAGAAGTCCGGATACTTCAGATCGAAGCCGCGAAAATACGGATCTGTCACGCTCATCAGCTCGGGCTTCGTCGGATACGCCACCACCATTCCCGCGGCGTGCGGATCGTCGATCAGCGACGGGGCGCCGGGAGCGCCCGGATGCAAATCGTAGAGGTCGATGTTCACGAAGAAGCCGTAGTTGCGGAAAGAAAGTCCGGCGCGGATCGCGGCGTCCCACAGGTAGCCCGCGCCGGCTTCTCCATCGGAATCGTCGGGAGCAAACGCGTCGGCCGTGCCGGGCAATAAATCGGGATCGTTCGGCGTGCGCGGATCCTCCGCTCGCCTCGTCGCCGAATCGGCGCTTCTCACGTTGACGCCGCGGTTCGTGCCTTCGTAGTCGTACTGCGGCCCTTGATTCGCATAGTTGACTGGCAACGCTTTCTCCAACGCGTCCGTGGCCCGCGCCGCGGTGCTCCAATTCCATCCGTCGCCGCTCACCTCGCCGCTCGCGTCGAAGTGATCCAGCGTCACAAATTGCCGCGCGATCTGGTGGTGATTCGGCGCGATCGGATCGGGGAACAACGTCAGCGCAGGATCGCCATCGCCGCGCCCCAAATCGCCCAACACCTGATCGTAGCTGCGATTTTCCTTGATGATGTAAATCACGTGGTGGATGTGCTGGTGCAGGAATTCGCTGGTCAGGCCCTGTTCCCACTTTGCCGCGATCCGGAAGTGATCGTTGCGCGCAACCTGCGCCGTGAGTTGCGCGAGTTCCGCCTCTCCGGGAGTGGGCAGTGATAGCAGGCCGGCGCGCGTCAGTTGCAGAATGTATTGATTCGCGGCGCGGCAAGCATCGAGTGGCGGACCGCTTCTGGCCTTTTGATTCCGGCAGCCTTTCGGATTGGGCCCGGCAACGCTCTTGCCGTTGACGACGTAAAGCCGCCGCCCATCCGCACCGACGCTCACCGAGTGCGGATACCATCCGGTCGGAATCAGGCCTACCACTTCGCCGCTGTCGCCTTGCAAGCGGACCACCGCCAGCGCATTCGTGCCGCCGTCGGTGACGTAAAGCGTGTGCTCGTCCGGCGAAAGCGCCAGGCTGTTCGGATTGCTCCCTCGAAAATGTTCGCGATTGGCGAAGATCGCCGGCGGCGCCGTCACTGAAAATTGCCCGATCGCGCGATCTGTGGCGGTATCCACTTCGGCCACCGAATCGCTGTTGTCCAGTGCCACAAAAAGCCGCGTGGCATCGTGATTCAGAATCATCTTGTTAGGCGAGCCTTCCACCGGAATCCGCGAAACCACGCGCGGCGACGCGCCCAGTGAGACCACCACAATTTCGCGGTCGCGCAAACTCGAAACGTAAGCCTTCGTCTCGCTGGCGATCGCCACCCAGTAGGGATATTCCCCGCCCGGCACGCCGCTTTGCGATGGGTCGTTCTTCCCGGGGCGCAGGTCAAGCTCGGCAATCTTGCGTTGCGCCGCGGGGCTTGTGAGGTCAACGACGCTGATCGAATCGTTCTCATAATTCGCGGCGACCAGCGTGTGTCCCGATGGCGTCACGGCCACGCCGGCGACCACCGGCTTCTGCTCGATTCCCAACCCCGTCGTGTGCCCCAGCGCAATGGCCGGCTTCGATTCGCTCCAAGCCGCACCGGCGCGCGCGAACACAAGCACCGCATCGTCCGTGCCGCCGGAAACGTAGAACGTATCGCCCACGGGACTCCACGCGATTCCATCGAACGCACGATGCAGCGGTAGCGTCTGCAAAAGCTTCGGCGGATCGGCCACGACGTCATACACGAACGCATACTCGTTCACTTGCGGCGTCGCAATCTTTCCTTTCGCGTCGAAAACGCGGTTGTAGCCGCTCGTCAGGATCAGCAGGGTTTTGCCGTCGGGGCTCAGTGCGGTGGAAACCGCATCGGACGCATCAAAATCCGGGTGCCCGGCGTTGCCCGTGCGAAGCGGTCCGAAGTGCGCGCCTTGTGCGGCCGTGGGCGTCAAGTTCATGCCGGTTGGCAATGCCTCCGGCTGCGGGGCCGCGTGCGGAGCGGCAGCGGCCGCCTGCGCGCGCGCCAAAGTCACAATTCCGCACGCACACGTAAGCCCCAGAACAAGAAAACTTGTGGTGAAAACAACGGTTGCAGTTCGGGCTCGACTTCCGATCTTCAGCATTCTCAAAGCTCCTTCTCCGCTGCCCGTAGAGAAATCTTCGCAAACGCCCCGCGCGCCGTCAAAACGCTCACGCTCGCTTGCTGCCCGTGTTGTCCTTGCTGCCTGAGCCAAGCGCAATCACGGCTTCCTCCAGCTTTTTCGCGATCTCGTGCGGCTCGCCGCCTTCCGGAAACTCAATCGGCGAGCCCACATAGACGCGCACGCTCCCCGGCCGGTTCCATCGCGTGCCGCGCTTGCGGATCTCGTATGTCCCTTCGATGCGCATCGGCAGCACAGGCAGGCGCAAATCGTTCACCAGAATGCCGACGCCGGGACGAAACGGCCAGATCATCCCATCCGGCGTCTCGTCGCCTTCCGGGAAAATCAAGATGCTGTAGCCGCGCGCGGCCACGTCCGCAGCAAATCGAAAGCTATCGCGAAACACGGCCGCCTTCGGCAGCGGGAAAACATTGAACAGCGCGTACATCAGGTAGTACCCGATCTGCCACAGCCAGCGCCGGAAGAAAAACCATTCCTTCGGCGGATGCCGCTGCTTCACCAGGCGCTCGCCCCACATCGCCGTCGCCATGCGGTAGCGCAGCCGCGGCGTCAGCGCCGCCATCACGAAGCCCACGTCGTAATCCATCTGGTGATTCGCGATGATGATCAACGGTCCGCGCAGACCGCGCAGATTTTTTCTGCCGTAGACGTACGGGTGGGCCATCAGCATCGACGCCGGCCACGTCAGCATGTAATAGATCGCCGCGCGTATCCACGTGATCGGCCAACGCTGTGGCCAGCGCGAGAAGACGAATTGAGGTTTCTCTCGCGCCGGCTGGGGCTTGGCTTCGCCGATCAATTTCTGCAAATCCGCGACCGTGCGCGCCTCGGCAAATTTCGTTTGGTCCAGCTCCACTTGATAGCGATCCTCGAGCGCGCCCAGCAATTCCACGCGGCCGAGTGAATCCAGTCCGAGCGTGTTCGCCTCTGTGCCGTCAGGTCTCGCCGATTCAGGAGCCGCCCCGACCGCGGCGCTGGCGCTGCGCGCGCGACCCACGAGTTCGCTCAGAATCGTTTGCGCATCCTGCCCGGTTTTCGGCTGGCCGTTGCCCTGGAGCGCTGCTCCGGCCGCGCTGCGAATCACTGCCGCCTGCGGCTTGCCCGTTCCCGTGCGCGGAAAATCGTTCTCCGGCCAAACCCACCAGCGGCGCATGCGCTGAAATTCCGCCAGCGATTGATTGGCGCGCTCAACGATCGCACCCGCATCCGCGGCCGAATCGCGCAGCAAGAGCACGGCAAACGGTTCGGCATTGCCGCCAGTTTCCAGGCCAAAGACCAAGCAATCCGCCACTTCCGGCTGGTGCCTCAGCGCCGCCTCCAAATCCAACGGGTAAACTTTCATTCCCGCCGGCGTAACGATCATGTCCTTGCTGCGCCCTTTGAAAAATAAACGCCCCTGCGTGTCTATCGCCCCGAGATCCCCGGTGTGATACCAGCCTCCATCGGCGTCCGCCAGCGAATGCATTCCGTTTTTGTCCCAATAACCGGCCGCCACGCTCTTGCCGCGCACCAAAATTTCGCCATTCTTGTCCAATTTCACTTCGCGCCCGTCTAGAATTTGTCCGATTGAGCCGCGCCCGATCTTGAACGGATGATTCACGCTCACCAGCGAAGTCGTCTCCGTCAGCCCGTAGCCCTGAATCACCGCGAAGCCCAGGCGATTCCAGAATTCTTCAGTCTCCGCGGGCAGCGCGGCGCCGCCGGAAATGAACGCCCAGAACTTCCAGCCGAAGCGCCGGTGAATCTTTCGGAATCGCCACATGTGCCAGATGAAGCGCTCTTTCACGGCTTCGGCATACTCGTGGCGGAATTCTTCGATCTTTCCCGCAGCATCGATGTCGCGCTCGATCTTTGCCGCCAGCGTTTCGATCACGCGCGGCACAGCGATCAATACGCTCACGCGCTCGTCGTGAATCGAGCGCAGGATTTCCGCGGGATTCAGCGAATCGCTGAATACGGTGGTGGCGCTGATCGACGAGGGCACGAACACGCCCATGAATTGGCCGAACACGTGGCTCAGCGGCACGACATTCAGAAAGCGCAGCGGATGAAAATATCGTTCGTATTTGTGGTATTTCGCGATTTGGATTTCCAGCGGCTCGAGATTCGCCAAAATGTTGCCGTGCGAAATCGCCACGCCTTTTGGCTCCGACGTTGTGCCGGAGGTAAATATAATTTCGGCGATCGATTCGCGATTGAGCGGCGGAGAGGGATACGCCTCGCCCGAATGCCGCTCAAGCCGCGCCGGCAAACTTTCCAGCGCCAGCACAGCCATCGTGTCGCTTGCCGGCAGCTCGCGCTCCGTTGAAATCACGGCACACCGCGCCTGCACTTGGCTTGCAACCCGCGCGGCGAATTCCGGCGCCGCCGTAAAATCCATCGGCACGGCCACTGCGCCGCGCAGCAGGCACCCCGCGAACGCCACCACCCACTCCGCGCAGTTCGGCCCCCACAGAAACACTCGGTCGCCCGCGCCGATGCCGCGCTCTTCCAGCTCCCGCGCGAATCGCGCCGCTGTCTCTCCGATCTGCGCGTAGGTCCACCGGACGCGGCGGTAGCCTTGCCGCTGGACGTACGCGATCTCGTTTCCGCGGGCGGCGAATCCGCCCACAAATTCCGCAAGTGATTGGCGACCCATGCTGGCGCAGTCGTTCCCCCCATTACACATACACAGAACCCGAAAAGAACACAAATCCTGTGCGCAAGTCATGCCTTTAAGGCGTTTGGTACGCGACGGTCTGCGCTTTCGCCGACAGCCATCCCAAAGCGGCTATTTCACTATCGTGTTTATTATCAATGACTTGATGGGATTTTCCTCCGCCGTGCCGGCTTCCCCGCCACGCCCCGGGGGCATAGACTTCAGCGTCCTACTGTGTTAAAATGGGGTGTACTCGTTTTGATTCAGGCTGAATGCAACACTCGTTCCTCTCAAGATCAGCCTTCCCGTTTTTCCGGTGTTATCTAGGGCGGCGTCACCACCAAGGAGGTTTCTGTGCAGGTTCTAGCCACAGGACAGTGCATCAAGCATGAGATTTACGGGATTGGCGTGATCACCGACTCCGATTCCGAGCGCACCACGATCGATTTCGACGCACACGGCACCAAGAAGTTCGTTACCACGCTGATGACCGCTGAGTTGGTCGGCGACGCGCCGGCTAAGACCGCGCGGCCCAAGCGTCGCTCTCGCCGCGCCGTTGCGGCTGCAGCCCGCGCCTAAGACCACTCGCTCGGCCCTGTGATGATTCCGCACGTAGCCTTCACGGGGACGGGTGTGTCCAGATTTTGCGACCAGGGTTGCGCGTCACTTGGAGGACGCTGCGGGTGCTGCACCGGGCGTGGGCGCAGCGGCAGGCGCGGCCGCCGGGGCCGATTTCTTCAGTTTTTCTAGCTGTTGCTCCACGCCGTCCATTCCCGGCGCCACCATTTTCATCGCGCGGAATGTCGCGAAGTCGCCCAGCGCGACCTCGGCGTATGTCTGCTCGCTATCCCCGACCTTGCGGTTGGCATTTGGGAAGTAAATATTCTCCGCTTGTTGCAACTGGCCGTTGAATAGATAAGCGTGCGCAAGATTGACCTTCATCCAATCCTGCTTCGAATCCATTTTCAACGAAGTCTGTGCATCGGCCAACGATTCCTTGTACTGCTTCGTCAGCAATTCCGACCATGCGCGATTTCCGTACGTCTGCACCACCTGCGCTTGCAATTTCGTTTTCACCGCGGCATCGGTGGATTCGCCCATGGCGATCCCCAAATCCTTCAATTCGAGGGTGTAGGTTTGCTGCGCACCGGTGTAGTCGCCGATCACTACAACATCTTGTTCGCTGGCTAGATCGTCGAACGAAGTCCATAGATCGTCGAAATAGTCGGTATCGTCCGAAGCCGCTTTCCGGGCGGCCGCCACCGCGGCCTGGTAGTAGCTCAATCCTTTTTTCGGATTGTTTTGATCGTCCGCCATCACGCCCAGATGGCGATCCGCGGTTCCCAGATCGTCTTCGGACGAGCCGTTATCGTGCAGCTTGATCAGGTCTTGCGCCGCGATTAGGCTTTGCTGATAAGCGTTGATCGCATTCGTGTAATCTTTTTTCTCCGTCGGACCCTTGTTGTCTTCCTGATCCTGGTAGATCACCCCGATTTCGTCATAGAGCACATAGGCCAGCACGTTGATGCGATTGCTCTTGGGATCCTGTGCTTTCGCGGCTTGCGCGTATTTCACGCCCGCAAGATAGTCGGTAAGCGCCTTGGCCTGCGCCGTCTTATCTTTCTTGGCCTGCATATCGTAGGCATAGCCGCTCATCATGTGGCTGAAGGCGCGCGCCACATTGACGGTCTCGGCGTTTCCGAGCTGACCGGCCATCTGCTCAAAAAAGGTGTTGGTTTCATTCCAGAATGGCCCAAGCTTCGCCGTCAAATCCGCATCGTTGCTGGTTTGCTGATAGAGATCGATATCGGATTCCAAGACCTGATTGACCACCTGGCTGGCCAAATTCTTAGCCACTCGCTTTTCGTGAATCGCGTAGATCGTCAGGCCGATCAGGATCAAGCATACCGGCGTGGCGATGCGCGCCACGCGCAGCACACCTTGCTTGTAGGCAGCTTTCTGCCGCGCAATCTCGTCCATCGGCAGGTTCGAGCGCACCCACTCGCGATCGAAAACCCGGAAATAGATGCGATTGCGGACATACAGAAATCCTTCGCGCACACGAATGATCCCAGAAAGCCGCAAAATGGATATCAGCGGGTGCGCGGGATCGTCGCGCAAACGATCGTGCTTGCGCACGCGATCGTAAAGCATCAGCAGCGCGGCGTGGTCGCTCTCGCTGCGCAGAATGCGGTCGCGCACGAACAGCAGGTTGTCGTCGCGCTCGCGCGCGCGCGCCGATAGGAACAGGTCTTCGCAAATCCGGTCCACGCCGGCGACGCTATCCACCGATTTATCGTCAGCCACCGCCAGGCACAGCCGTTGCGTCATGTAAGGATGCCCGCCGGTCCAATACAGAATCCGCTGCAGCAGCGTCCGCCCGATCTTCTCGTCGGTTCGGCCCAGCCCCGGCAGCAGGGTTTCCGCTTCGGCCTCGGTGAAATCCGCCAGGTCAATGCGTTGGCCGATGTTGAATGGCGTGGTCCGCGCGTCCTGAATCAAATCCGAGGGAGTGGCCACACCGATCAGGCAGAAGGTCAGGCGCCGCAGTTCATGATCTTCCGCGCGGCGATTGTAAAGTTCGCGAATCGACGCAAAAAATTCATCCGTTACAAATGGCACGCTGCGCGTGGCGTCTATTTCGTCCACGAAAATCACGATGCGTTCGCTCAGGCGTGCAAGCACAACGTCGCGCAGGGCGTGCGTCCACTTCTCCAGCGGTGAAAGTTCAGGTAGCGACGCCCATAGTTCTTCAACCTCTTTTTTCAAGCCAAACTGCTGGCCCGCGCGGGTGGCCAGGCCGCGGTACCACTGCTCCGGTGTCAAATTCTGTCCCAGCGCCGTCAGATCCAGCACAGCCACGCGCGTATCGCCTTGCGCGCGCAATGCCACCGCCGCGCGCACCATCAGCGACGATTTGCCCATCTGCCGCGACGTCAGCACGTAGCAGAATTGGCCTGCGCGCAACGCGGCCAGTAATTCCTCGTCCGCTTGCCGATGGACGTAGCACGCGGCATCACGCCCGAGCGTGCCGCCAACCACAAAGAATTCGCTGCCCGTCGTTTCAGTCATGGGACCTCCCTTCCGCGGGATTTCCAAGGGTTAATCGAGAGCCGCCTGCCGCGATTCCCGCGCCTCTACGACAAATGGCGCGCCAAGAATCTCCGGTAAAGATCGCATCGCAGCGTCACTTCGTTTGACGACGCTCCCGCCGCGACGCCGGCGCTCCGCAAGCGCACGAAGTCGTCCATCGAAATCGCTGCCTTCGCTCCGGCCCCTTTCAGCACTTGGCGCACGGCCTCCGTCAACACGGGATTTTTTGCCAGCGTCACCAGAATCCTTCGCAAGTGATCGCCAAACGGCCCTTCGTCCTGGTCCGCGATGGCCTCGAACGCTTCCAGCGCTCCGCCTGGCGCTGCGCCGCCCGCCTCCAGCGCCTTCAGCTCCTGCAATCCGCGCCGCACAAGATACGGACTTCCGCCGACGAGCGCGAAAAATCGCTGAATGTCCGCGGGCGATTTCAAAGGCAATCCATATCGCCGGTTAAGCTCCGCAACTTCCTCGATTCCAAAATCGCGCAGCTCAATTTTCGTGCCCACGTTGAATGGCGATTGATTGATGTCCTTGATGAAGAGATACGCCTCCGTGGCGTAAACGATCACCATGCTCAGCTTCGTCCACGGCCCATCGGGATTGAGCATGCGATCGTTGTGCCACGAGCGGAAAAGCCCAAACACCTCGCTCGCGAAATCGCTCGTGAACAGACGATCCACTTCGTCCATGCCCCACACCAGCGCCTGCGGCACGCCCTCGAGCACGCTTTCCATGAACGCGGCGAAGTTGTCGTTGGCGGAATCTCCGGCGCGCCACGCCTCATCGAGCGTCGTCTTCAAGCCGAGCCGCTTGATCATCTGCTTCATCAGCGCGCGGTAAAATTTGTCGATGCTCGAAAGATCGTCGTTGTTCAGCGTCTGAAAATCCGTGGTCACCACGGTGGCGCCGGCCGCGCGCGCCTGCTGTAGCCCGCGCGCCAATAATGATGTCTTGCCCATTTGCCGCGCGCCCTTCACCAGGATCACGCACGTGCGCCGATCGACCGCCTTGCGAAACTCCGCATCCGTGGGCCGCTCGATGTAGTACTCGGAATCGAGCGGCACCGCGCCGCCAGCCGGCTCCGGTTCCTTCAGTACCGGCGCTGGACCGCGCAGCGATGCTTCAAGTTCACTGGCTAGGCGCGCATTGTCCTGCGGCTCCTGCCACGCCAGTTGTGGCGCCGCGTTCAGGATGCCGCCCAGTGGTTCCTCGAGTGCGTCTCCGTAGGCCAGGCGCACCGGCAATAGGCGCGGCTTGCCTTTTTGCTGATCGGCGGCGCCATGCGCCGTCTCCACTTCCCACGCCAGCATTTCGCTCGATGCCGACGCCGCCGAAATCAGCGGGATCACGGCGTCGGATGCGCGTATCTGCTTTTCGACCTCGAGCAGCCACTCCGTGCCCTTCTGCGTGTGCCGATCGACGAAAACCTGGTGGCCCGCCGCGTTCAGTTGATTTTCCAGCCACTGCGTCAGCGCTTCATCCGGCTGGGCGTTCCTCTTGTACAAAATCGCCAGATGCAGCCCCGACCCAGGGCTTGCGGCGCTGGCTGGGCTCGCAGCGCTTGGCGCACTTGCCGCCGGCGCAACATTCGCGGCGGGCGTGGCGCTTGGAGCGCTCGGCGCGCTCTGCGCGGGGCGTGCGGCGGCGGGCAGAACTTCCAAATCCGGCGCCATCCCGCCCGCGCGCAAGCCCGCAACGATTCGCGGCACCACGGCCGCTGCGCCTTCGGCTCCGATCGAAACGCCGCTCGACGCCGCCATGATCTGTCCCCATTCGCGAATCTGGTCGGACTCGCGCTGTCGCGCCTCAAATTCGTCGTGCGTCATTTGGTAGAGGACGGGAATTTTTTTCTTGCGCAATTTGTAAGCGCGCACCGCTTCGGCCGTAATCTCATCCGGCCCTTCGCAGGAGTGCGGTGTGACCAGCAGCAGGAAAGCGTCGCAGCGCTCGATGGCTTTGCTGATTTCAACCAGGTAGGACGCGCCCGAAGCGCAATCGCGTTGGTAGTACCACGTGCTGAAGCCCGCCGCTTCGATGCCTCGCGCCAATTCCTGCGCGACAGCTCCGTCTTCTTCGACGTAGCTGACGAAAACTTTTCGATCGACAGGCAAATCCATTTTGGCTCGTGTCCACCGCTCAGGCGTGGCACCCGAACGTGACCGGTATTTTCCAGCAAACCCCGTGCGTCTGCAAATGGCACGCTCGCTTGCGTGCTCTGCACCGCAGCCGACCGTGCGCTTAATGTCGCAGGCGCTCTATTTCGCGGGCGCGGGCTGCGCCGTCGGCGGCAGTATGCCGTTCAATCGCAAGTAGCTTGCCTGCGTGCTGTAGTGGTCGGCCCAATCGTTGGTGATCGAAATCATCGCGCCCGCCATGGTATTCGGCCGATTGCCGAACAGCGTAATCGGCTGGCCGAGCTTTGAATCGTCCACCGCCGCCAGCGCCGTCGTGCAGTAGTCGAATGAAGCTTTCAGGCCCGCCACCAATTGGTCTTTCGGGTCGGTATCGGCCAGCTTCAAATCGGGCGCGGGAGTGCCGGAGATCTTCGAGCAAAGAAACGTGTTGGATGTGGCGATGTGCGCCGTCAAGTGCGCGAACGTCATTTGTTGTGGCGTGGGGGAGTAGTTGAATTTCTCGGCCGGCATCGCATCCGCTGCCGCCACCATGATCTTGCTGTAACGCGCGAGCTGCTGCTTGATGTTCGTGCTGACGGGATTGGCCACCGGCTGAGCCGTCTGTTCTTGCGCGCGCACTGCCGCGGGAATCAGCAGCAGCGCCGCCGCAAACCATGCCAAGCGTTTCATGTTGTCGTCCTCCGTCTCAAGCGTGTCGGCCAAGCGCGGCACAGCATAATCCCGCTCCGAATCGTTCACAAGCCGCGCGAGAAACGCGCGCGCCGACGTTCGCCCGAAATCTCCCGGTTGTCCATTCTGCAACAGCGCCACTATTTGTAGTGGCTTTCTTCTTGACACCACAAGCGTCTCGCTCCACAATCCCCACGGCGTTTTCGCCCGCTCCGGGTCATGGTGGGATGCTCGGGCGGATCGCCCACAGCACACAGGTGGAGGCGCCATGCAGCCATACCTTCCGGGTTGGACCGTTCAATGCATCAATCCCGAATGCCTCGCCCACGGCCACTGGCTCCGTTTGGGCATGGCCGATCCTGACTCGTGCACCAATTGTGGCGCGCCGCTGCATCGCGTGCCCCCGCCGCTCGGGCCGCGCCTGCGGTTGCGTCCTCGCCCGCTCGGCATCTATCGCCCCACGCGCGCGCCGCGCTGACGCGCGCGCCACAACCAGCCGGCCGCCGGTTGAACCTCCGTACGCTCCGTGTTAGCCTCGGCGCCTGACCCTGCCCCTTCGCCGTCCCCAGGTGTCGGAATCTCCGTGGCCACGTCGACCACAAAACTCGATCCTCGCGCAGTTCAAGAGCAACTACTCGATGTCGTTCGCGGCTTGCTCACCGAGTTGGGAAGTGCGCGCGCCGAGCAACCCCTCGGCACATCGTTGCATCTCGAGCGCGATCTCGGCCTCGGCAGCCTGGAACGCGTTGAATTAATGCTGCGCCTCGAGCGCGCGCTGGCCGTCCGCCTGCCGGATCGCGCGATGGCTCAGGCAGAGACGCTCGGCGACGTAGCCGAGGCGCTGCTTTCAGCCGAATACGCAGCGGCGCTCGGAACGCACCGCGCAGCTCCGGTTTCCGGATCGCCCAAGCTGGAAAGCGGGCCGGAAGCCGGGCCGCAGATCGCCGCATCCGCGCCCGAATTTGAGACGCTGCAGCAATTGCTCGAGCACCGCGCGCGCGCCGATGCTACGCGCACACATCTCGTTTTCTGGAGCGACGCGGCCGACGCATCCTCGCACGCCTCTGGAGCATCCATTGCTTCGCTCACGTTCGGCCAGCTCTACGAAGGCGCGCACCGCTTCGCCGTCGAACTCATGCATCGCGGAGTTTCCCCGGGCGACATTGTCTCGCTGATGCTGCCCACGTCTCCTGAATTTTTCATCGCGTTTGCCGGCACGCTGTTGGCCCGAGCCACGCCGGCGCCAATTTATCCGCCCATTCGCGCCGACCGCATCGAAGAATACGCCGAGCGGCAATCGGCGATTCTTTCAAACGCGCAGGCCAAACTCCTGGTGACGTTCCGCGAAGCCGCCGGCGTAGCGCGCTTGCTCCGTCCGCGCGTTCCGTCGCTCGAAGGTGTTGTCACGGCCGCGCAAATGCTCGCCGAGCGCCACTCCGATTTGCCGCTGCCCGGCATGGGCTACGGCGACGATATCGCGCTGTTGCAGTACACGTCGGGTTCGACCGGCGATCCCAAAGGCGTCACGCTCACGCACAGCAATCTTCTCGCGAACATTCGGGCTTGCGGCGCGGCTCTCGACGTTCGCCCCAGCGACATCTGCGTCACCTGGTTGCCGCTGTATCACGATATGGGCTTAATCGGCGCGTGGCTTGCGCCGCTGCACTTCGGAATTCCGGTGATCGTGATGTCGCCGCTCGAATTCCTCACGCGGCCGGAGCGTTGGCTTTGGGCTTTCCATCGCCATCGCGGCACGCTGGGCGCCGCGCCGAATTTCGCGTACGAACTTTGCGTGCGCAAAACGCACGAGCGCGATCTCGAGGGTTTGGATCTGAGTTCCTGGCGCGCCGCGGCAAATGGCGCCGAGCCTGTGCTGCCTGAAACTCTGGATCGTTTTGCGAAGCGCTTCGCGCCATACGGGTTCCGCCGCGAAGCGATGATGCCGGTCTACGGTCTCGCGGAAGCGTCGCTCGGCGTGACGTTCCCGCCGCTGGACCGCGGCCCGCGCGTGGATCGCGTCGAGCGCGCGAGCCTGGCGGAACATGGCCGCGCGATTCCTGTCGCGTCGAGCGCGAGCGACAACGCGGCGGACGATCCGGCGCATGTCTCGTTCGTGTCCGTCGGCCGGCCGCTTGCCAATTGCGAAGTTCGCATCGTACTTGCGGGAGATGTTGCGGGAGATGCCGCGGGAGCCGGCAAACCGGGCCGCGATGCTGGCGAGCGCCGCGAAGGCCAGCTGTGGTTCCGCGGCCTTTCAGCGACGCGCGGCTACTATCGCAATCCGGAAGCAACGGCGCGCCTCTTTCCGCTGGGCGCTGACGCCGGCTGGATTCACTCCGGCGATCGCGCGTATCGCGCCGACGGCGAGTACTACATCACCGGTCGCACCAAAGACATCATCGTCAAGGCCGGCAGAAATCTTTATCCGCACGAAGTTGAGCAGGCCGTCGCGCGCGTCGCCGGCGTGCGGCGCGGCTGCGTGGTGGCTTTCGGCACGGCTGACGCCGCCAGCGGCACCGAGCGCCTGGTCGTCGTGGCGGAAACGCGCGAGCGCTCCGCCGCGGCTCGCGAGAAACTGGCCGCCGCCATCACCGAGCAAGTCGCTCGCTCCGTCGGAGTGCCTCCTGACGCCGTTCTCGCCGTGCCTCCGCACAGCATTCCGAAAACTTCCAGCGGAAAGTTGCGCCGCGATCGCACCAAACAACTTTTCCTCGCCGGAAAGTGCGGCGCGCCGGCTGCGTCGCGGTGGCTGCAAGTGGCGCGTTTGGCGCTCAAGGGTGTCGGCCGCACCGTCGGACGCATCGCACGCGTCGTCCCTGAAAAAATTTACGGCGCGTACGCCGACCTGATTCTCGGCGTGATCATGATTCCGGCATGGGTGCTCGTACTTCCCATCCGCAACCGTAAAGTCGTGGCGCGCGTGGCCGTCGGCGGCTTGCGCGCGTGCTTTTTCCTGATGGGAAATCCGATTCGCGTTTCCGGGCGCGAGCACCTTACCGCGCATGGCGCCTGCGTCCTGGTGAGCAATCACGCAAGCTACATGGACGTCCTCATCCTCATGGCCGGCCTTGGCACTGACTTCCACATCGTCTCCAAAAGCGAAGTGCGCACGATGCCGATCATCGGAACGTTTCTGCACAAACTCGGCCACTTTTGGTTTGACCGCGGCGATCCGCAAGCGCGCCTGCGTCAAGCCCAACAAATCGAGCAAGCCCTATGGCACGGCGAATCGGTCTACGTTTTCCCCGAAGGCACGTTCACGCCGCAGGTTGGCGTGCGGCCGTTTCAATTGGGGGCGTTTCAAGCGGCTGCGCGTTCCGGCCGGCCCGTCGTGCCAATTGCACTGCGCAACACGCGCCGCTTTCTGCGCGACGACACATATTTGCCGCGCCCCGCGCGCCTGGAAATTTGCGTAGGCCCGCCCATCGAGCCGCGCTCCACCGAAGCTGATTTATCCTGGCAGGAAATCGTTCGCCTGCGCGACACCTCCCGCGAGTGGATCGGCCGCCAGGCCGGCGAGCCCCTGCTCTAGCGCCCGCACCTCGTCAGGCAGTGCCCGCATAGAAGCCGACCCGCCGCCAGCCGTCGCGTTTCGCCTGCGCCACCTCATTTAACAAAGTTTTCACAGCGCTTTCGGTATCCCTTCGTCCGCTTGCCGCATCTTAAGCTTGTCAGGTTCCCTCATTTCAGGGGCGAGGGAGGGTCATAAACCAATGAATCGTCATCATTTAGAGGTCGTAGGCGTTCGTAACACAGGCTGGGCAGCTTTGAACCGCGATCCGCAAGAGGACGTCATCGAGTTCGTCTGCTCTCGTTGCGGACAGCCCGGGGCGAAGCCGGCCCGGCGCGCTCGCACGCTGTACCATTTCATCGATGGGTTCTTGCAGGACCCACAGGGAGAACAAACCACCTGCCGGGGCTGCAAGCAAGCGCTGCATCTAACCCCGGTGGTGATGCTCCACGATCAAGACGAAAAGCGGCGCTTCGAGGCCGTTTTCGCCGAGGATCTGATCGCCGTCGCCAGCTAATTTTCTCCACTCTCTTAGCCCCGGCGCGCTGCCGGGCGAATCACGCACGCAAATAAAAAATGGGCAGACCCACAGGCCTGCCCATTTTCGTTTCAGCTTTCACTTCACCGCTCGGAAAGGCTCCGCTTCCTGCTTCCGCTCACGAGCGAAGCTGTTAGCGCACGTTGCAGCTTATCTGCGCCTTGGCCAATTCGTTGCGCGCGTGCCTGGCCTCCCAGCTATACGGCCCGTGCCGCTGGATAGCCTCCTGGAGTTTCCATTCCCGCGTCTGGATCCTGTGATAGCAATCGTCGGCGCGGGCTGTCGTCGCAGCGCCGCCCAGCGCCACCAAGCCGGCCAGCAGCGCGGCAGCAAGTGCGGTCTTACGGAAGAGCTTTTTCGCGAACATGAAGCACCTCCAGTAATTGCCGTAACTTCGGCAGCGGCCCGGGGTCTTATTCAATCCTGGGTCGGGCTTCGCTAGAAAAAGGGATGGTTTGAGTTCGGCGCGGGTTGTCCGCGTTTTGAAGTTCGCCGTACTTATTGATAGCAAAAGCCTTAGCCGCGCGCTATTCGGTCAAAAGCGTGTCCGGCGTCATGTGATACATCTCGAGGCCCTGGCGGATTCGGTCAAAGGCTTGGTCCACCGTATCGGCGAATTCGAGCAGATGAAATTCCTTCTCATTGATCGTGCCACTGCGCATCATATGCTTCCAATTCAAAACCTTGTCCCAATAGCTTCGCCCGTAAATCAGAATGATGTTGCGCCGCTGCAATTTTCCGGTTTGCATCAGCGTGAGCATCTCCCACAGCTCGTCCATCGTGCCGAAGCCGCCGGGAAAAACTACCAGCGCCTTCGCCAGTTGCGCAAACCACAGCTTGCGCATGAAAAAATAATGGAACATGAAGCTCAGCTCGGGGTTGATGTAGCCGTTGGGCCACTGCTCGTGCGGCAGCTCGATGCTCAGGCCGATGGACTTTCCCCCGGCTTCGGCCGCGCCGCGATTGGCGGCCTCCATGATGCCCGGGCCACCGCCGCTACAGATCACGAAGCGCCGCGGCCTTTCTCCCAGCGTCAACGACCACGCCGTAAGCCGATGCGCCAGCTCCCGCGCTTCTTCGTAGTAGCGCGACATTTCGAGCGTCGCCTTCGCGCGGCCCATCGCTGCGCGGTGCTCGGCCGAGCGTTTTCCGGCGCGAACGCGTTTCAGCTTTTGCAATTCGCGCAGTGCCCGCTCGCGCGGCTGAATCCGCGCCGAGCCAAATATCACAATCGTGTCGCCCACGTGCTCGCGTCGCATCCGCGCCAGCGGATCCAGGTACTCAGAGACGATGCGCACCGGTCGCGCCGCTACACTTTCAAGAAATGCCTGATCGCGATAGGCTGCCTCAGGCACGGCGCCGTGGCGCTTGGTCGGCATGTGATGTAACCTCCAGAATGGCGGCGGACGTCAGTCCGCCCGGCAAACAGCCATTCTACCCGCCTCGCCACTTACCGGCCAACGTTGAGGCCCCAGAATGCGTCAAATCCGGTAGACTTGGGGGGCTATGAGACACGTCGCCAAACTCGCCCTTGCACTCGCGCTCGGCAGTCTTTGCCTTTGGGCCGCGCCGGCGTTTGCACAATCCGGTTCCGGGCCCGCGCGTCCCGCGCCGTCGGCGCCGGCTCCGCAAACACCCTCGGCGCCTGCGCGCCCGGTCCCGAAAATCAGCGTCCAGACGCAGTTGGTGACGACGCCGGTCACGGTGAAAGACGCGAAAGGCGAACTCGTGCTGGATCTGTCCGACAAGAATTTTCGCGTCTTCGACAACGGCGTCGAGCAAAGCATTGACACGGTCGAGCTGGGCGGCGACCCCGTCTCCGCCGTGCTCGTGTTTGAATCCAGCTCGCGCATCACGGCCTTGCTCCCCGCCATTCGCAAGACTGGAATTCTCTTTACGCAGGATATCCTTGGCAATGCGGGCGACGCGGCGATCTTGGGATACAACGACGAAGTGGATCACCTGCTGGGCTTCACCAACGATCACGATCAGATCGAAAAGACCGTGAGCAATCTCGCGCCAGGAACTTCCGGCGTGAAACTGTATGACGCGATGTCCGAGGCGCTGCATATGCTGCAGGGACGCTCCAACTTGCGCCGGCGCGTGATCATCATCATCGGCGAAGCGGTGGATACGGGTAGCGAATCCAGGCTCGGACAGGTTCTGCGCGACGCCCAGGCGGCAAACGTCACGATCTACACCGTGGGCCTCTCATCGACCCAAGCAACCACGCGCGGGGAACAAAAATCGGGCGCCGCGCCATCGGCCACGCCGCCAGGCATCATCGGTGCTCCAACGATTCCAGGCGAAGCGGCCACGCCGGACAATCAAATTGCCGGGGGCAGCGGCGGCGATTCGGGCGGCACCGCCAACCTGGGCAACGCGGTGATGTGGGCCTATTCGCACGCCAAGGCGGTCCTGAAGGAGCGGCCGCTCGAGGTTGCAACTACGGCCACTGGCGGACTGTATCAATCCACGTTCCGCGACCACTCCGTCGAGGATGCGTTGGATGAAATCGGCACCGAGCTGCACGGGCAGTACATGCTCACGTACCGACCCTCTGCCGGGACGCAGTATGGCTACCACCAAATTGAAGTTCGGGTCACTCGGCCGAATCTGATCGTGCGCGCGCGGCCGGGCTATTACCTGACGGCGCCTGGCGGCTGATTTCAGTTGGCGCTTCTCGCGCGCGGCCGACTCGAGCGATCAGCCTGATCGGCGTGATCAAGCCTTGCCGTTTTCCTTCTCTCCCGCTTCTTCTTCCAGCAACACAGCGGCCGCGGCGATCTTGTCGCCTTCATCCAGGCGCAGCAGTCGCACGCCCTGCGTCGATCGGCCGGCTTCGCGAATTTCGTTCGCGTGCACCCGAATCACTTTGCCCACTGAGGTGATGATCATCACGTCGGATTCTTCGTTCACCTGCAGCGCCGCGACCACCGGCCCATTGCGCTCCGTCGATTTCAAATTGATCACGCCTTTTCCGCCGCGCGACGTAATCCGGTATTCCGCCAGCGGCGTCCGCTTGCCGTAGCCTTTTTCCGCCACCGTCAGCATCAGCGTCGTCAACGAATCGCGAATCTCTTCCGCTTCCAGTTCGTCCAGATTGTCGGCCGTCTTCCTGGCTTCCTTGCGAAGGATCTCCGCGTCCGGCGTCACCGCTTCCATGCTCACCAGATAATCGGTTTTGGCCAGGTCCATGCCGTTCACGCCGCCGGCCGCCCGGCCCATGGAGCGGACCTCGGTTTCGCGGAACACGATCGCCTGCCCTTCGCGGCTCGCCAGGAAAATCATCTGCTTGCCGTCGGTCAGCTTCACGCTGATCAATTCGTCTTTGGCTTCCAGGTTGATGGCGATGATCCCGCTCGATCGCGGATTCGAAAATTCCGAAAGCGCCGTCTTTTTCACCGTGCCGTTGCGTGTGGCGAAGAAAACGTAGCGGCCTTCTTCTTCCAAGTTGTGCGCCGCGACCACCGCCGTCATGCGCTCATCTTCCTGGAATTTCACCAGACTGGTGATGGCCTTGCCGCGCGTGGCCGCCGCGGCTTCAGGAATTTCATACACTTTCAACCAATAGACACGCCCTTTCGACGTGAACAGCAGGATGTAGCTGTGCGCCGAAGCGATGAACAAATGCTCGACGAAATCTTCTTCCTTGGTCCGCGCGCCGATGCGCCCTTTGCCGCCGCGCGATTGGTGGCGATATAGATCCACTGGCGTGCGCTTCACGTATCCCGCATGGCTCACGGTGATCGCCATGTCGGTATCCGCGATCAGGTCTTCCAGCTTGATCTCTTCGACCTTGTCCACGATCTGCGTGCGGCGCTCGTCGCCGAAAAGTTTCTGCACTTCGCGCAGTTCGGCGATGATCACGCCCCTGAGCTTTTTTTCGCTGGCGAGAATCGAGCGCAATTCCGCGATCAGCGCCTGAATTTCTTTCAGTTCCTGGAGGATCTTTTCGCGCTCCATCTGCGTCAGGCGGTGCAATTGCAGGTCGAGAATGGCTTGCGCCTGGCGATCGGAGAATTCCCAGCGCTCGATCAACCCGGCTTTCGCTTCAGCCGGCGATTTCGATTTGCGGATCAGCTTGATGATGTCGTCCAGGTGATCGAGCGCTTTTTTGAATCCCAGCAGGATGTGCTCGCGCTCTTCGGCCTTGCGCAAGTCGAACTGCGTGCGCCGCCGGATCACTTCCACGCGGTGCTCGATAAACAGACGCAGCATGTCCATCACCGGCAATTCGCGCGGCTGGCCCTTCACGATGCTCAGCAGAATCACGCCGAACGATTCCTGCATCTGCGTCAGCTTGAAAAGGTGATTCAGGATCAGCTGGCTTTCTTCGCCGCGCTTGATTTCCACCACGATGCGCATGCCTTCGCGGTCGGATTCGTCGCGCACGTCGGAAATGCCGTCGATCTTCTTAGTTTGCACCAACTCAGCGATGCGCTCGATCAAGCGCGCCTTATTCACTTGGAACGGGATTTCGGTGATCACGATGCTTTCGCGATCTTTCGCGCCCTGCTCGATCGCAGCCTTCGCGCGCATGGTGAATGCGCCGCGCCCCGTTTTGTAAGCGGCCAGGATGCCTTCTTTGCCCGCGATGTAGCCGCCGGTGGGAAAATCCGGGCCCGGCATCACCTTCATGATTTCTTTCAGCGTGACATTCGGATTTTCGATCAGCATCACCGTGGCTTCGATCACCTCTCGCATATTGTGCGGAGGAATGTTCGTGGCCATGCCGACGGCGATTCCCGACGCTCCATTCACCAGCAGATTCGGCGTTTTCGAGGGAAGAACGGAGGGCTCTTCGCGCGTCTGATCGAAATTGGGAACGAAATCTACGGTTTCTTTTTCAAGATCGGCCAGCAGCTCTTCGGAAACTCGCGTCAGCCGCGCTTCCGTATACCGCATCGCGGCCGGCGGATCGCCGTCCACCGAGCCGAAGTTCCCCTGCCCATCCACCAGCATGTAGCGCATGTTGAAGTCCTGCGCCAAACGCACCAGAGTGGGGTAGATGATGGCTTCGCCGTGAGGGTGATAATTTCCGGAAGTATCTCCGCAGATCTTGGCGCATTTGCGGAAGCCGCGATTTGACGCCAGGCCCAGATCGTTCATCGCGATCAGAATGCGGCGCTGCACTGGTTTCAGGCCGTCGCGCACGTCGGGGATTGCGCGCGCCACGATTACGCTCATCGCGTAATCGAGGTACGACCGCTTCATTTCCGCTTCGATGTCTATCGGTACAATCTGCGAATGAGGAGTTTCGTCAGCCATCTTTTCTCCCGTACTCGTTCGCGGGCCGCGCGGCCCGCTCCATGATGTAAGCCTTCACCGTATCGAAGGCGTCCGCGGCGCTGGTGAAACGGCGCGCGGCAAAATTCTGCTCGACCTCGGCCAAGAAGGCGTCCCGCTCGGCCTCGTTTGCAAATTGCAGCGCTACACCGCGCTCGTTGTCCGGAGACGCAGTCGGCGTCGCGCGAAATTCACCGCAACCGAGCCCCCGCAACCCCGGCAACGTTGTCCAACTCACCTGGTAGTACACGCATTGGCACCCAGACGTTCGCGATCAGATATCCAGGTTCACGACGTCCAGCGCATTGTCCTCAATGAATTTCCGGCGATCGACCACGCTTTCGCCCATCAGCGTGGTGAAAATATTTTCGGCTTCCACCACGTCTTCCATTTTCACTTGCAGCAGCGTGCGCGTTTCACCGTTCATCGTCGTGGCCCACAATTGCTCGGGATTCATTTCGCCCAGGCCCTTGAACCGCGTGATCGTGAATTCCTTTTGCGCGTCCGCCAGCACATATCCCAGCACTGCGGCGGCGTTCTCCTTGGTGATCTTGTCGCCGTTGCGCGAAATCTGGTACGGCGGATGATCCACGGGCTCCACCTGCCGATAGAGCGCACGCACGCGCTTGTATTCCGGCGTCGAAGCCAGCGCCCAGCCCACTTTCCCGATCACCGGGCGATCCTTCGGCCCGGCCGTCAGATTCAATTCGTACAGGCTGTGTTCTTCGTCGTAGGCGATCTTGGTTTCAATGTCGATCTTGGCTTTCTCGATGGCCCGATCGAGCTTCTCGAGTTTCTTCTTATCTTCAAAATCGGCTTTCTTCTCGAGTTCGCTTTCAGCCAGCAGTTCCGCGATGCCGGCGATATGCACGCGGCGCGAAAGCCGCTTCAGCACCTGTTCGTACTCCTGGACATTCAACAGAAATGTCGAAAGCGCGTGGCCTTCCAGCGCCGGGCCTTCCTTCGGCTTTACGCGGTGGTCTTCCGTCGCGCGCTGCATCATTTCGCTCATGAAGTCGCGATCGTCGCGGATGTAGCGATCCATTTTTCCGCGGCGCAGCCGGTAAAGCGGCGGCTGCGCGATGTAGATGTGCCCGCGCTCGATCAGCGGTTGCATGTGGCGGAAGAAAAATGTCAGCAGCAGCGTGCGGATGTGGCTGCCGTCCACGTCCGCGTCGGTCATCAGAATTATTTTGTGGTAGCGCAGCTTGGCGGGATCGAAATCTTCCTTGCCGATGCCGGTGCCCAGCGCGGTGATGATCGTGCGGATTTCCTCGTGGCCCAGCATTTTGTCGTAGCGCGCTTTTTCGACGTTTAGAATTTTTCCTTTCAGCGGAAGTATCGCCTGGTTCTTGCGGTCGCGGCCCTGCTTTGCGGAGCCGCCGGCGGATTCGCCCTCCACGATGAACAGCTCGCAGTGCGCCGGGTCGCGTTCCTGGCAATCGGCCAGCTTGCCCGGCAGCCCGCTGGAATCCAGCGCGGATTTGCGCCGCGTCAACTCGCGCGCCTTGCGTGCGGCTTCGCGGCCGCGCGCGGCGTCAATGCACTTGCTGACGATGCGGCGCGCCACCGTCGTATGCTTATCGAAATACTCGCCCAGTCGCTCGTTGACGAGCTGCTCGACCTGCCCCTTGATGTCGCTGTTCAGCTTGCCTTTGGTCTGCCCTTCAAATTGCGGCTGCGGCAGCTTCACGGAAACCACGGCCACCAATCCTTCGCGAACGTCGTCTCCGGTGATCGAGACTTCGTCCTTCTGTTCCTTCAGCATGCCGCTTTGATTGGCGAAATAATTGATCGTGCGGGTGAGCGCGGATCGGAATCCGGAAAGATGCGTGCCGCCATCGACGGTGTTGATGGTGTTCGCGAACGCGAAAATATTTTCGGCGTAGCCGTCGTTGTACTGGAAGGCAATTTCCATATCCACTTGCTCGCGCTTGCCTTCCATGTAGATCGGCGAATCGTGCAGCACCGCCTTGCCGCGGTTCAGATGCTTCACGAACTCGACGATCCCGCCGGTGAAGCGGAACTCCACGTTCTTGTCGCTGCGCTCGTCGGTCAGCGTGATCTTCAGACCTTTGTTCAGGAAGGCCAGCTCACGCAGCCGCTGCGCCAAAATGTCATAGCTGTACGTGGACTTCTCGAAGATTTTCGGATCGGGATGGAATGTCACTTTCGTGCCGGTCTTGCGCGTCTTGCCCGTGACCTTCAGCTTGCTCTTCGGCACGCCGCAGGCGTAGGACTGCTCCCACACTTCGCCGTCGCGCATGATTTCTAGGTCCAGCCAATCCGATAGCGCGTTGACCACCGACACACCGACGCCGTGCAAGCCGCCTGAAACTTTGTACGTGTCGGTGTCGAATTTTCCGCCGGCGTGCAGCACGGTCATCACGACTTCCGCGGCCGGCTTTTTTTCCGTCGCGTGCATGTCGACCGGAATGCCGCGCCCGTTGTCGCTCACGGTGACGCTGTTATCTTCGTGAACCTCGACGTTGATTTCGTCGCAGAAGCCGGCCAGCGCTTCGTCCACCGAATTGTCGACTACTTCCCACGCCAGATGGTGGAGCCCCAGCTCGCCGGTCGAACCGATATACATCGCCGGGCGCAGGCGCACGGCTTCCAGTCCCCCTAGGACTTTGATCGAAGTAGCGTCGTACCGATGACCCGCAGCCTTGCCGGTATCCGCGGCTTTCTCAGCCATAATTTTTCCTGCTCCTGGACGACAAACTACGATTTCTCGGAAGGGAAGGCCGCTAATTCAAGTGGCCGACCGTTGCTTACCCTGTGATCCGGTGCATCGTGCCGCCCGGACTCGTAGGGTTTTTTCTCTGCTCCATCCCGTCCTGTATTCCGCTTACGCGGAGGCGGACGCGGCGAAGACTACGTTCTTCCCGGCTCCGCGAATCCCGCTTGCTCTGGCGCGGGCAAGCGATTTCGGAAGGCAAGGGCCGGGCCAACGTGCCGTTTTAGAGGAAGCTAAAACTAACGCCAAACCGTTCCTTATTGTATCCCGAAATGCGCGGCATCTCAAGATGAAAACGCCGCCGCGATGCTCCACAAATGTTTGATTTGCAATGGCTTGCGACGTTCTTGCTGGCGGGTGTGGGTGCGCTTGGGCGCGCAGTTTTCGCCGTTCGCGGCCGTCAAATTCGCATCGGCATGATTACGTAGCGGTACTCGTAGGACTCATCCGCCAGCGGGCGCAATTGCCCGGCCGACTGCTCGTCTTTCAGCTCCACGCTAATCGGTCCATCCGGCGCCGCCGCCAAAAAATCCAGCAGGTATTGCGCGTTGAAGCCGATCGAAATCGGCTCGCCCTTATATTCCTTCTCGATCGTCTCGCGAGCCTCGCCATATTCCGGGCTGGACGCTGAAATCTCCACGCCTTCTTTCGAGATCGAAAACTTCACGGCGCGTGAACGCTGATCGGCAAGCTGTGAGACGCGCCGCACGGCGTCGTTAAGTTCGTTGCGCTCCAGCACGATTTGTTTTGTGTTCTCGCGCGGCAGCACGGCCTCGTAATTCGGGAATTGCCCGGTGAGCATGCGGCTGATCAGCAAGCGCTCGCCGGCCTTGAAGAATAGATGGCTGTCGTCGCGCGCAAATTCGATTTCTTCTTTCTCTTGCGCCTCTGCCGCCAGCCGCTGGATTTCCACCAGCGCCTTTTTCGGTACGAGCGTGCGCACTTCGCTCGACAGTCCCGCGACCGAATGTTTGGTTTCCGCCTGCGCCAGTCGGTGACCGTCGGTGGCCACCATACCGATCGAATCGGGTTTCAAGATCAGCAGCGCGCCGTTCAGGGTGTAGCGCGATTCTTCCGCAGAGATGGCAAAATGCGTCCGTGCGATCAGCGACGCCAGGATTGACGCCGGCAGCTTTGCCAGCGGATGCAGGAACGCCGGAATCGCCGGGAAGTTGCTCTTCTCCATGCCGATCATCTTGTACGTCTTGCGGTCGGCGACGATTTGCACCCAATGGTTTTCCAGCAGCTTGAAGCGTAGCTCGCCCTCGGGCAGCAGGCGCACCAGTTCCAGCAACTTCTTTGCCGGCACCGTGCCGGCGCCTTCGCTTTTCACTTTGGCTTCACAACTCGAGCGGATCGAAAGCTCCAGGTCGGTTGCGGCCAGGGTCAAGCGGTTGCCCTTGGCTTCAAAGAGCAAGTTGGAAAGGATTGGAATGGTCGTCTTCCGCTCGACCACCCCTTGCGTCAGGTTCAATTCACCGAGCAAATCAAATTTCTTGATGCTGAATTCCATCCGGATTTCCTCCGCCGAGGCCGTTCCGCGGGCTTCTGCTGTAAGAAGACTACTCTAACCTTTTTTAAGATAGGGATAAAGACCGTAGTAGTAGTCGTGCCTGTGGAAACGTTGAAAACCCCGTGGGCGCAGCCAGCGCCACCACTTGCGCGCAATTCACAAAAAGCGCCCACCTGTGCACGCGGTGCAAAAAGACAGCCGAAACGGACGCATGCCGCACATCGGCTCGAATCCTTGCACGAGCGTCCACCCGTTGCGCACATGTATTGCAGTGGATTTCAACCGTGCCCGCGCGTCCAAGAAACACACAGAAGGCACGGATCGCACACGTATGCGCAGAGCCCGCCAGCCGAGACCGGATTAGCTTCATGAGAAAAACACTGCGAAACAAAGAGAGGGGAGATTTTAACCGCGAGGCTTAGCCGAACGAATCCATCAATCGATTGATCGTGCGATTCAAATCTTTGTCGTTTCGCCGCAGGGCGTCGATCTTGTGAATGGAGTGCAACACCGTGGTGTGATGTTTCCCGCCGAAGTGCCGGCCAATCTCCGGCAACGAAGCCGTCGTGAGCTGCTTCACCAGGTACATCGCCACTTGCCGTGGGAACGCGATAGCTTTGGCATTCGAGCGAATCTTCAGTTCATGCTCGCGCAGTCCAAATTGCTCGCCGACCTTCTTTTGGATTAGCTCGATGGTGACCTTTTTCTCCTGCGTGGTGATGATGTTGCTCAGCACCTGTTGCGCCATGGCCAAGCTCACGGCCGCGCCGGTCAGCGCCGTATAAGCCATCAGCCGCGTCAACGCGCCTTCCAGCTCGCGCACATTCGATTTGATCGAGCGCGCGATGTATTCGGCAACTTCATCGGGCAGCATGAAATGCTCGGAGTCCGCGCGCTTCTGCAAAATGGCGATCTTCGTTTCGAGATCCGGCGGCTGGATGTCCGCGATCAAGCCCCACTCAAATCGCGAGCGCAGCCGCTCCTCGATCGCGGAAATTTCCTTCGGCAGGCAATCGGAGGAAACCACGATCTGCCGCTGCAGCTCGTACAGCGCGTTGAACGTGTGGAAGAATTCTTCCTGCGTGCGTTCCTTGCCGGCAATGAACTGAATGTCGTCCACCAGCAGCACGTCCACAGAGCGGAACCGCTCGCGAAAACTCAGCATGCGATCGAAGCGCAGCGAGTTGATCACTTCGTTGGTGAATTTTTCCGCGCTGATGTACGTCAGCCGCACCGCCGGATTGCGTTTCTTGATCAGGTGACCGACGGCCTGCATCAAGTGCGTCTTCCCCATCCCCACGCCACCGTAGAGGAACAGCGGGTTATACGCGCGCGAAGGATCCTCGGCCACCGCCAACGCCGCGGCGTGCGCGAATTGGTTTGACGCGCCGACGATGAACGTCTCAAACAAATAGCGTGGGTTCAGTTGATACTCGATGGATTCGAAATCCAGGCGCGCTTGCCGTGGCGCCGCGCCCGTGGGTCCCGCGGTGGCCGGCGCAGGTTCTGTGGCGGGGCACTGAAAGTCAATCTGCGTATCGGCCATGTCCAGTTCGGCCAGCACGGCTTGCAGGTATTCTCCGTAAGTCTCCGTAAGCCGTTTGCGAAACAGCTTTGACGGCACCCGCACGACGATTTTGCCGTTGTCGGCGCCTTCCTGCCGCGTGGGACGAAACCACGTCGAGAAGCTGTGCGGATTCACCCGCCGCTCCATGCGTTCCAGTATCTTGTCCCAAGCCGTCATGCCGGTGAAATCCCCCACAACCGAGGCGGGCGGGGCAGGGCCCATTTCCACAGGTGTGGATATCCTGTGGAAATCAGGCATCCGGCTTCCGCGCCAAGCCAGTCTAAAAGCGGCCTTGCTATGCACGCAAAATGGCCGAGGTAATCACTCAACAAACCGGCCGTGCCTCAAATTCTGCTGACGGGGAATTCCGATTTGCCCACCCTGTCGTGCAACCCGTGAGTCGGGATTCTGTACGATGGAGCAAAAGCGCACAAGCGAAAATTGTGCGAAGACCAGGCAACGACACACAGGTCTTTAACAGGTTTTCCACAATCACGTAACGCGCTGAGCGAACGAATCTTAACGGCGAAGAGAGACTGAATTTCAACTGAAACGCCCTTGCGCACAGGTTTGTGCGCGGCGCGCGGCAAAAAATTTCAGTGCGCGACCTTATCGGGACGCGTGAATTCGTACAGACCGAAGGGATCGGCGCCGAGCAACAGGCGATCGCTTTCCACCAGAATGGTAGTGACTTCCAGGCGTCCGCCGTTGGGAGTATACGTTCGGTAACTAGCCAGGTGATTGCCGTCCTTATCGAAATGCACCAGAAGCGTGCCCGCAGATACCCACAGCTCCTCGGTTTCCCGGTCCACCCCCAGCGCGGTGACGACGCGGGGAGGGGCAACGGAACCCCCACCCTGTTCTCTGGCGCGCTCGGCCCGGGCGAGGGTCTGCACCTCCGACTCCGGCGGCGGCTCCAGCTCCGGTATTTTGGCGGTTATATCGAACTGGGCGTATCCCAGCCGGTCGTACTTGAGCACGGTAGGTTCAGGAAGGTAATCGAACGCGAAATACACGTTGGACGCGGCGTCTCGCGCTAGCAATCCCATCTTCGCCTGCTGAATCGATACTGTCAGTGTGGAGAAGTCGCTCTGATCCGTGACGTCGCTCGGGTTGCCGAACTCGCGCACGGGCCGCCCGGCGGTATCGTACACCGTCACCAAGCGTGCAGCGGAAAGGCTGGCGACAGCGACTTCGCTGCCCTCGCTGCCTTCCAGAAACGCCACCGATTCGGGCGACTGCACTTGAATGAAAGCCGTCAGCGATCCATCCGGTGCGTACACCTTCACGCCGCTCGCGCCGCGATCGGCCACTGCGATGCGGCCCGCGGAGTCGACATCGAAACTTTCGCCGTACACGATCGCTGCCGAGCCCACTGGATGCGCCGGCACTTGGCCGATTCGTTTTCCAGACGCGTCGTAAATCGCCACTGCCGCGCCCGGAGCGCTCAGCACATAATAATTTCCGCCGGGGCCGCGGCGCACTCCGCGCAACCCCGGACCAACATCCGGCAACACGCGCCGCACCGCAAGCAACTCGGTCTCGAAGGGGTTTTCGCCTTGTGCGCGCGCGCTCACTCCTCCTGCGGCCAGCACCACGATCAGCGCGGCAAACGCCCGCGCCGCGAAGCGGCGATCGATGCGTCCACTCAAAGTTGGTCCGGCGTATGCCATAACCTTAGGAATCGCCGCGATAGCAGCGCCGCTCGATCGAAATCGCGTGGCCGGTCGAAGAATCCACGTTCAACCAAACGCAATTCATCTGCGCATTTCCCGCGGCCACTTCAAATCGCGCCGGCATTCCGTCCAGAAATCGGCGCAGCACCGAGGCGCGGTCCATCCCGATCACGCCGTCGTGCGGGCCGGTCATGCCGGCATCCGTAATATACGCCGTGCCGCCCGGCAGTATGCGCTCATCGGCTGTCGCGACGTGCGTATGCGTTCCGAGCACGGCGGAAACGCGTCCATCGAGATACCAGCCCATCGCCTGTTTCTCACTCGTCGTCTCGGCGTGAAAATCCACCACGATCGCTTTCACGTCCGCGCCCAGCGCCGCCAATTCGCGATCGGCCGCGCGAAACGGATCGTCGCTCGAGCCCATGAACACGCGGCCCTGCAAATTCAGCACAGCGTAACGCTCACCGTTCGGAGCCGTGCCGATGAACGCGCCGTGCCCCGGACTCCCCGCGGGGAAATTCGCCGGCCGCAGCACGCGCGGCTCGCCTGGAATGTAATCGAGTAGTTCTTTGCGATCCCAGATGTGATTGCCGCCGGTCAGCACGTCGATGTGCTGGCTCAGCAATTCCTCGGCAAGGCGCGGCGTGATCCCGAATCCCGCGGCGGCGTTCTCGCCGTTGGCGATCACCACGTCAGCGGGCTCCTGCGCCCGGATATCGGCCAAGTGGTCGGCCACCATCTGCCGGCCGGGTGAGCCAACAATGTCGCCAATAAATAAAATTTTCATCGTGGGTGCCGGCACCATTTAACGCCCGGCAAAACTGGGAAGCGGCTAATTTCCAGAGCGAAAGTCCCGGACCAGAGGAGTTTTCGCGGTAAAAAAGATACGCCTCGAAAAATAAACGATGCCTGCCGCGGCGGATTGCCAGCTTCTCCCGCACGCGTCGAAGTCGCAAGATAGAGTGGGTCCACTTGGCTGTGCGGAGCTAGATCCTGAACCTCTGCTGCAATGTGGGCGTCCTGCGCCGGCCTTGAGGCTTGCCCGAAGGCGGGTTTTGGCCCGCCGCGGGCCATGCACAACGGCCGTCTGACTCGGACACCCGAGAGATTCAGTGTTGGTTCAAAAGATCGTCGCGCCGTCACCTGCGTCGCAGGCCCGCTCCAACATCATTGTAGCCGGTCCAGACCGGCCAGCAAAACCCGCCGGCTTTGCAGCGTGTTTAGAAGTGGAAGCCCAGCTCCGCAGTCTCCGTTCGCGGCGAAACGTAGTGCGTCCCGCTGAACGTGGAAAGAAAATTGTACAGCGCCACTTTGTTCGTCAGGTTGATCACCGTGAAGCGCAAGCTCCACTGGTAACGATCTTTGCGGAACAGATTGTCGTCGCCAATCGCGGCGTCGAACAGGCTCCGCGGCGCGATGCGCTGTGGATCGTGGTCATCATTCTCTTTGTTCGGCGCCGGTATTGCGATCAGAGTGGAACTCAGCTCAGTCGCGGAGCAAACAGAAGGCAACGGTTTCGTCGGAGTCGCGGCCACGCCGTTACACGTAAGCCCGGCCTCAAATTCCTGGTCGGCGGTAAGCGGCAGCCCGCTAACGTTGTTCAACAACGCTATATTGTCCGAAGTGATGTCAGCGTTTGATCCACCGTCGGCGGTGGAAGTCGTAAACGAGCAGGTTGCCGTCGCCGCGAGGCACGGTACCGCGCCGCTCACCAGCCCGCTGTCGTACCGCCAATTGAATCCAATCCACGGCCCGCGCTTCCACGGCTGGTACTGCAGGTGCGTCGTTTGGTTGAAAACTTCGTCGTGGTCGATGCGGAATACGCCCGGTGGCGCAGGCGGCGCGATTCCGCTCACGGTTGGCGGGAAGAAGCGCGCAGCGACGTGGGACAGTACGATAAACGCGGTAAATCCGTGAACGTTCGGAACGCTTCCGCGAACCGCAAAGCCCGGAATATTCGAGCGGTCCCATTCGATGGGCAGCGTGATGGGACTGGTGCCGAACACGTTGAAGTCGTAGCCATTGTGCGTGTACTTCCAAATGTACTCGCCGTTCAAAACGAAGTATTTTCCAAAAGCTTGCTGCAGGCCCGCGTGGAATTCATTGCGAAAGCCCGGCGTCAGCGGCGCGCTTGTGCAGGCGAAGCCTTGGGCGAGTGTCATGATCGCGTTGACCACGGGATTGCTGCATCCCGTGCTGGAGAGGATCAGATTCTCGTTGAACGGGCTCTCCATCGTTCGCGCGTAGGAAACCTGTAGCACGCTGTTGGTTTTCTTGATGCTGTACGCGATTCCGGCGCGTGGCTCCGGTTGCCGCGAAATGGCGTCCAGCCCGTTATATAAGTCTCCGCGCATGCCAACGTTGAGCGACCAATGCCCTTTGGTGATGCTGTCCTCCGCGTAGAGGGCCATCTCTTTAACGTCCGTGTGCCCGCGGTAGTGATAGAGCGTCCCACCCTGTGTCAGGTCGTATGGCACCAACGTGCATTGGGGGTTCGTCGCGTCCGGGCATTCAGCTCCCGCGAGCAGCCCAGGGTTCACAATTCCAAATCCATCGTTCTCGGTAAGAAATGTCTGTTC
>JBEKDK010000029.1:0-34668 GCA_050014395.1 Candidatus Acidiferrales bacterium
CACATCCTGCACATTGGGCGGCAACAAATACGCCTGATCTGGGCTGTACGGTAGAAATCGGCTCATGCTTCTTTACTGCACTATTTCCTTTTCAAACTCAAGCTGGTTCTCACGCACACTCTTCGGGGCTACGAAAGCCGGCGCCATCAGCAGCCTACTTTTCGACTTTGGCTAGCAGCTCGACGAATTTTTGCTGGCGCTGGGATTGGTCTTGGCCGCCGTAGGCTTCGGCCAATTGGGTGACGTTCATCGAGCAGAATTTCGGGCCGCACATGGAGCAGAACTTCGCTTCCTTGTAGAAATCGTCGGGCAGCGTTTCATCGTGCATGGTGCGGGCGGTCTCGGGATCGAGCGACAGCTCGAATTGTTTATTCCAATCGAAGAGGAAGCGCGCGTAGGAGAGCGCGTCGTCGCGATCGCGCGCGCCGGGACGATGGCGCGCGACATCCGCGGCGTGGGCGGCGATTTTGTAGGCGATGACGCCCTGCTTCACGTCTTCGGCGTTGGGCAAGCCAAGGTGCTCCTTCGGCGTGACGTAGCAGAGCATCGACGCGCCGTGCCAGCCGATCATGGCCGCTCCGATCGCGCTGGTGATGTGGTCATAGCCCGGCGCGATATCGATCACCAGCGGGCCGAGCGTGTAAAACGGGGCTTCGTGGCACAGCTCCATTTCCTTTTTCACTTGCAGCTCGATCTGATCGAGCGGCACGTGGCCGGGGCCTTCGATCATCACTTGGACGTCGTATTCCCAGGCTTTCGTGGTGAGCTCGCCAAGGACGGCGAGTTCGGCGAATTGCGCTTTGTCGCTGGCGTCGGCCAAGCTGCCGGGGCGCAGGCCATCGCCGAGAGAAAAACTGACGTCGTGCTTTTTGAAAATTTTGCAGAAATCGTCAAAGCGCTCGTAGAGGAAATTTTCTTTCTTGTGCGCGCCCATCCATTGGGCCATCAGCGCTCCACCGCGGCTGACGATTCCGGTGATGCGGTCGCGAACCATGGGGACAAATTCGCGCAGCACGCCGGCGTGAATCGTCATGTAGTCGACGCCCTGCTCGGCTTGCTCTTCGACGACTTCGAGCATCAGGTCGGCGGTTAAATCCTCGGTGCGCTTGATGCGCGAGATCGCTTCGTAGATGGGAACGGTGCCGACGGGCACGGGCGATGCGTCGATGATGGCTTTGCGGATGGTGGGGATATCGCCGCCGGTGGAAAGATCCATCACGGTGTCCGAGCCGTAGTGCACGGCGTGGTGCAGCTTATCGAGTTCCTGCTGGACTTCGGAGGTGACGGCGGAATTGCCGATGTTCGCGTTGATTTTGCATTTGAAGGCGATACCGATGCCCATGGGCTCGAGCGATTTGTGATTGATGTTGGCCGGGATGATGGCGCGGCCGCGCGCGATTTCGCTGCGCACCAGCTCGGGTTCGATTTTTTCGCGCGCGGCGACGAAGGCCATCTCTTCGGTGATCACGCCTTGCCGCGCGTAGTGCATCTGCGAAACGTTGCGGTTGCCGTTCTTGGCCGCCTCGGCTGCCAATCGCTTTTCAATCCACGGTTCTCTTACGCCCATCGTTCTCCCCCTCAGACGCGTCAGCGCAGCGTCGTGCGCACGCGCGCATACAACATTGTAAATCCGAGCGTACCACAGCGAGCGGGGACGTTCCTACCGCGTCGAACGCGCGGTCGGAGGCTCAGTTTTGGATTCGCGACGGAGTAGGCGGCGGAAACCGATCGCTATGGGAGCGATCCACCCAAGGAACAGAACCGCGCCACCCACCCCTCTGACGGCGTAGGCGAATGTCGGCGGTAACCTGTCGAGGAGTGGCGCGTAGAAACCAAGCCACGTCTCCCTCAAAATCACATTACCGACAACGTAGTTCACATCAGCAGCGAGCCACGTCAAACCTAAAGCGACGAGCGCTATCGGTAAAAGTCTGATCTTCATGGCGTGACTCCGGCTGCCCACCCCATCAGCGCACGCCCCATTCCCAGATGCCGTAGGCGATTTTTTTATCGACGGGAAAGCCGGACTGCTTGAGCGCGAGCATGATTTGGCCGCGGTGATGGGATTCGTGGGAAACGAGGTAGCCGAAGAACGCGGTGGCGTGGGGCTTGAAACCTTTGATGCGGCCGCCATCGGCCGCAGATTGCTCCAATAGCTTGGCGATTGCAGCGCCGGATTTTTCGAGCGCGGCGTTTAGTTTCTTGCGATCGAGTGAATCCTTTTCCAATTTCGGGAGGGCGGCGAGCGCCTCGGGCTGCGCCGATTTCAGCCACATGAGGCGCACATTGTGAATGTGGGCGAACTGCTCGGCGACGCTGCGGCCTTTTGAGGCGGAGACGGCAGCGAGGGCTTTGTCTGGAATCGCGGCGAGCAGATAGCGATTGATGCGGTCGTGAATGGCCCAGGCTTGGGCGATGTGTGATTCGCTCATGCGCGGGATGGTATCCGGCCAAATCTCTTGACGCAAGCCGGAGGTTTCGCTAATGTGCCGCGATATTCTGTCCGCTTTTTTTGAGCGTCGGAATTATCGGCCCATTCTTGTAGCAGGAGGTGTCCGATGCCCATCTTCAGGCGTTTCGCAAGGCCACTCGCAGGTCCGTGCATGTTGGCGACGATTCTGGCGCTGGCGCTATCGGTTTCGACCGTGGCGAACGGCGCGCAGCAACGGCCCGTGGTGCAAACGGAGCAGGCGGGAATCTCAGGGACGATCACCCAGCGAGAAGTGAACGACCTTTATGGCGCTGGCTCATACACCGAGTTGATCAAGCTGCAGCCGGGGACGCTTGTGGGTTGGAAGGACTTCGATCCGAAGGGCACGCTGCGCGAAGATTCGGTGATTCAATACGGCACCACCGCCGCCGGCACGAGCCAGAAGACCGAAGAGACGCGGGATTATCTCAGCGACCACGGAATTCTGCAGGAAAAAACAATCACCGACTGGAACATCGGCGGCGGGCTGAAGTCATACGAATTCAAGGATTTCAATCTTCACGGCGGGCTGAAGTTCGATCACATCAGCAAGTATGAATTGAACGACCACATCGAGAGCACTTGGAATCCGCGCACGTATGGCTGGGACTCGACGACGATTCCGTACAAGCTGCCGGTGACTACGGGTGGCGCGGCGGCGACGACGCCGGGCGCGAATGCGCCGAACTACTACCTGCCGCAGAACCAATCGATCGGCATGCTGCTTGGCCGCGACTACAAATTTGGCGACACGGTTTCGGGCTCACTGTGGAAAGCGAATTACGCGGAAGGCTTCAAGACCGTGCCGGGCCTGTATGAAAACAGTTTCCCGATGCAAACCTACACTTTGCCGGACAAATCACTGAACTTTGCCGGGCTGGAACTTGGTGTGAAGGGCTACGGCTACGCGCCGGTGGGATCGGATGGCTCATTCTCACTGCATCTGCCGTTGGACTACAAGGGAACGCTGCAGTTTCAAGTGCGGCAAGATGATGCTCCGACGGGAAGTGTGGGCTCGTTCGCGCAATTCGGAATCGATCCACCGGTCGCGGCACTGGCGCTGCCGCAAAATCTTGTATCCCCACAGGACATGGATTTCGCTACCGCGATGGAAATGGAGTACCTGATTCACCTGTGGAATTACGCGTACGATCTTGAGCTGGAGTGGGACGAGGCCGACTATTGGGGCGCCTCCGACGCGTACATGAACGACCTCGAGGGGGAGATGGGGGATGTTTACGACGAGATCGATCACGTTGCCTCGCATCTCCCGAAAGATCTTGTAGTGCAGGCCGCGCACGAAATGGCGGACGAAACGCGCGCGACCAACGCTGCGATTCGGGGCTTCGGTGGGGACTCGCTGACCGTCGACCAACGAGCCGACCTTGACGAATACGACGGCTGGGCCAATTTCCTCGACAACGAAGCTGAAGAGCGGCAGTACGCGGGGCTTGCTATTGCTTTGCGAAATTGGTCGCCCTACTGGGATTCTCCGGTTCTTTCGCAAGGCAGGCTGGGCGATGTGCACGGACCGTTTTCGGGCGATTGTTATGACAACCAAGTACTCCTCAACGGCCTGCGCTATCTGCCCCTGACGGAAACGCCCAACTCTTTCGACTTCATGCCGGACGGGCTAACCTCGGGACTGAACAATTTCCAGATCGGGGGCTACGGCTCGCCGCCGACCATACTCCCCGTCTTCTATCTGACGCTGACGATGTGGGCCGACCAAACAAATTTGCGTAAGGGGCAAAGCACGACCTATCACCTGAAGCTCAGCGGCATGAATGGGCTGCCGGGCTCGGCTTGGAATTCGTCGTATTACTCGAGCGACCTGATGAGCCCGTCGGAACTGCAAGGGGGCGTGCCCGATTCGAGCAGGAAAGGGACGATCACGCTGACGATCACCAACCAAACGCCGGGCGTAATCACCATGAAGAATGTGTACACGGAGCTTGACGCGCAATCCTTCGTGCCGAACGGATCATTTCAATTCGATGGCGGCGTCGGGGCAATTATGGACGGCTCGTTCGGCATCTCCGGCATCGCACGCGCGTTTCTGCAACCGCAATGGGCGTGGGGCAGCGTGTTTCCCAGTTCGCTCGCGAGCCCGACGCTCCCTTCGCTGGGACAAACATACGGATTGACCCCGAGCTGGCTTGGCCCGAGCTCGATCGCGCCGACCGGTTTGCCTGCGTGCAATTTCGGCAACGGCTGCTTGGATTACGACCCGTTGCGCATCTATCGCCAATTCAGCGCGGCGCCGAACTCTGCGTCGAGCCTAACGTCAGCCGAAAACTCGACGGCGCCTACGCGCGACCAGGTTCAAACGAGCGTCAGCGATGCTCAGCAGGCGGTGAAGGATTGGACGCAGCGATGCAGGGATGAAAACAAGAAGGCGTCCGCCGCGTGGGAGGCTGGCTTTACATCCATCCCGAAGAGCTTTCGAGACGCGATGATGGAGGCCGGGCAGGCCCTGCAGAAAGCGCAAACGGCCGAACGAGCAGCGCGCGACGCCAACTTGGCAAACCCAACCGCCGCAAATCAAGCGGCGTATCAATCTGCAACGACCTCGACCGCGAACGCCCGCGACGACTACGACACCGCGCGAAACGCCGTGGAAGATCAATTTACTCCGGCGCAACGCGCCGCGTTTCAGGCCGCCGAAGCCGATGCGAAGAGCGCGGACTATTATCGCGCGCGCGCCGAGGAAGAACTACGCGACGCCCGCGATACGGCGGGCCAGCTCAAACCGATGCTGGATCTCAAGTACCTCTTCTAAGTTGCGCGGCGCAGGGTGTGCAGCGTGATTTCGGGCGGGACGCCTAGGCGCACCGGCGCGGCGATGGTGCCGAGACCGCGATTGACGTAGAGCAGCGAGCCGGCGGCGGGGGCAGGCTGCGCCTGCGACGCGAGGCGCGCGGCGCCTGTGCGCAGATCGAAATCGGAATCGGCGGGCGCGGCGAAGCGCGGGCGGCGGAACAAGCCTTCGATGTACGGCGTGAAGAAACGCGCGGGGCTCACATCTACATCGAGAATTTCGACGCGCACCTGACCTCCATGCGTGTGGCCGGCGAGCGAAAGATCGATTCCCATTTCCGCCGCGCGCGGAAACGAATTGGGGTTGTGCGAGAGCAGCACGTGAAACATATTCGGCTCGATGAGCGGCTCGATTGCAGTCAACATGCGCCGCTTCGTGCCGTCTGGATTGCGTTCCCGCTGATAGTCTACGCCAATCAAGTGAAACGCTCCGCCATTCCAGCTCAGTTCCGCGCGCTCCTGCCGCAACAGCTTCATTCCGTAGCGGCCGAATAGCTGCGCCGCCAACGCCTCGGCGTCCGCGTAGATTTCGTGATTGCCGTTGCAGCCCCAAACGCCTAGCGGCGCGCGCAACTGCGCGAGTTCCGCGACGCAGGCTTCGAGAGGATCGCCCGATCCTGTGAGGAAATCGCCAGTGACGACGGCCAAGTCCGCGCGCAGATCGTTGGCCATCGCGACGGCGCGGCGCACTTCGCGCGCCGGCATGAAGCTGCCGATGTGGATGTCGCTCAACTGCGCGATGCGCAGGCCGTCGAGCGCAGCAGGCAACGTCTCGAGCGCGAGTTCCTGCTCGCGCACCTGGAATTGCCAGCGCTCGGCGGCGAAACCGTAGGCGAAGCCGACGAATGGCGCGGCGCCGGCCACGACGGTCGCAGTCTGCACAAAGCGCCGACGCCCAAGATTTACCGGCGCGCCAGCTTCGTCTGCCGCGCGATGCGGGAAAGCGCGATACCAAAGCCACGCCACGATATGCACCGCGCAGATGGCGACGTACGCCATCATCGAGCTGGAAAACCACAGCCACGCGATCTCAGAGAGCAGCCGGCTGCGCGGCAATAGCGCGTAACGGCCCAACATGTCGTTCACGACGATGAGAATCAAGAGTGTTAGTGCCGCAATGCACGCCGCGCGTACCCACGGCCTGGCGCCGGGTGGCAATCGCGAGGCGAGGGCGCGACCGCGGCGCAGCCAGTAGCGTTGTGAGAGAAACAGCAGCACGAGAACTACGACAGGAATCGTGAATCTCGCGAAATCCCAGGAAATTCGAGCCATCAGATGAGCGCCCTCGCTAACCTTCGATTCTGGCTGGGTTTCAGGGTTGTGCGCAAGGCTATGCACAATTCCCTGCTTGATTCGATTCGCGTTCGAGCGTTCGAGTGACGGCGAAATCGCGCATTCGTTGCGAGTTCGCGCCTTTGACGGCGCGGAAACACGGCGTTATACTCGCGCATTCGTACGGAGAATTGCGACTTCATGGGCGTGCTCGATCAGCGGTTTGAGAAGAATTTCCTGATCACGTCGGTGGACTACGTGTTCAATTGGGCGCGCAAGTCCGCGATCTGGCCGCTGACGTTTGGCTTGGCCTGCTGCGCGATTGAGATGATCGCCTCCACCACTTCGCGTTTCGACATCGCGCGGTTCGGCGCGGAGGTGTTTCGGCCCTCGCCGCGCCAGGCCGACCTGATGATCGTGGCCGGCACGGTGACGCTGAAAATGGCGCCGGTGCTGAAGCGTGTGTGGGACCAGATGCCAGACCCGAAATGGTGCATCTCGATGGGCGCGTGCTCGAGCGTCGGCGGACCATTCAATGCCTATTCGGTGCTGCAGGGAGTGGACAAGATCGTGCCGGTGGACGTGTACGTGATTGGGTGTCCGCCGCGGCCGGAGGCGCTGTTTTATGCGCTGCTGAAGTTGCAGGACAAAATCGATCAGATGTCCCTGGCCAAACGACCCACGTCAGTGCGGCTGCGGCCAGAGTTGGTGGACCAATTCAAGCGCGGCGTGATGGTGGCGCAAACGCCGTCTCCCCGCTGATTACCGGCGGCTCAACCGCTTCGCCCGGCTCCGCCGGTGCGCCTGACTACTTTAGAGGAGTTTCGCTATGGCTTTGATGCGTGCTGCGAAGACCGATGAGATTCCGGCCGGCTCGATTCGCGAATTCCAAGTGGAAGGCAAAACACTTGCAATCGCCAACGTCGGCGGCAAATTTTATGCGATCAACAACACGTGTCTGCACCGCGGCGGACCGCTCGGGCAAGGCGAACTTGAGGGTAAAATTGTTACGTGCCCATGGCATGGCTGGCAGTACGACGTCACGAACGGCAAATTGACCATGAACCCGTCGGCAGGCGTCGAATGCTATGCGACAGAAGTGAAAGGCGAAGACATCTGGGTGGAATTTTGATAATTTGGGCAGGTACCGGTACCAGGCATTCGCACCCGCGCCTGTTGTGTCCTGAGACCTAAAGCACACATTTTGCGTCTAATTAACTAGAAATTGCGCAGGTGCTACGTGTATAGTGTCCGCCAAAATCGTGCACTGGCAGGATTTACGCCGGTTGTGCGTCCGAAGTCCGGGAGAGGAACAGAGTTGAGTGTGATTCGGCAGCCAGCCAAGCGCAACCACTGGCTATTTTCGGTGGATCCCCAGAATTATCATTGGGATACGCTGTTTGTGAAGGGCAAGGAAATGTGGCGCGGCGGCGGAACTAGGGCGGACGTACTGAGGCAGCTGAAGCAAGTGCGCCGCGGAGACCGGGTGCTGTGCTATCACGCCGCGCCGGAACGCTCGCTTTATGCCCTGGCGGAAGTGACGCGCGACCCGTACCCTGATCCGCACGAGGAAAAGGGCAAGTCCACCGCGTTTGTGGCCGACCTGCGGGCGATCGAGCGGCTGCCGCGCCAGGTGAGCTTGGCGGAGCTGCGCGCGAATTCGGCGCTGCGCAAAGTGAAATTCCTGAAAAACTTCCGGCTGATTATTTCGCCCGTTTCGGACGAGGAGTATCAGGAAATTCTGCGCATGGCTGGGATTATCGCGACGCCCGGCATGCCGCTGCCGTAATCGCGCGTTCGCCGCTCTCTTCTGCGCGCGTTATTTCTTCACATCGGCGCAATCAATCTCCAACAACTGCGTGTAAGCTTGTTTGCGTCCGCGCGTCTTGCGGCAAATTTCATGCCTGAGCTGCCTGAAGTTGAAACCGTAGTGCGCGGCCTGCAAGCGGTTTTGCCGGGCAGGCGGATTCTGAGCGTTCGCCTGGGGAAAACCGATTTCATCGACGATCCGAAATTGCTGAGCGAGCGGCTGCCTGGCAGCTCTATCGGCTGGATTTCGCGCTTCGGCAAATTCATTTTCGTCGAGCTGAGCGGCGGCGCGCGCGATACAAATTCCGAAGCACAACTCCACCTGCTGATTCATCTGGGGATGACGGGACGGGTGACCGCGTGCGCTCCGAGCGAGCCCGTGAGGCCGCACACGCACGTCTTTTTCGCGCTCGATGACGGGAACGAATTGCGCTATACCGATCCGCGGCGATTCGGAAAGATTCGTCTGGCGGACGACGCATGGATGGATGCGCTGCGCGCGCGCTGGGGCGAAGATGCGCTGGCGATTGGCGCGGCAGAATTTGTGCAACGCGCCGGCCGACGCGGCGCGCGGATCAAGGCACTGCTGCTCGATCAGCACACCGTGCGCGGCAGCGGGACTCTTTACGCCGACGAAAGTCTGTGGCGCGCCAAGATTCATCCGGCGCGGCGCGCCGACCGACTCAACGCGAAACAACTTCGCACCCTCCATCGCGCGATCCGGACGACGCTGCTGGCGGCGATCGATCTGAGAGGCTCGTCGTTTTCCGACTACGTTGACGCCGAAGGCAATCCGGGGATGTTCCAGCGGATGCATCGCGTGTATCAAAGAGAAGGAAAGGCTTGCCGGCGATGCGGAAGCGCGATTCGCAGGGTGCAAGTGGCAGGGCGCAGCAGTTTCTTCTGCCCGCGGTGCCAGCTTGCGCCGCGCACGCCCAAGAGAAGTCGCGCGCGTAAAAAATAGCAGGATTAGTTCGGGGCGATGCGCGCGTCAGTGCGCGACGGCCGTGCGCGATTCGCCGTTGGCGCGAAGCAGCGGCGTGGCCGCGGCGAAGATCAATTCGCCCCATACGCGGCGGTCGCGGCGTTCGAGCCACAACACGCGATCGCGGAATCGCACGAACGGCGGCTCCTGCAACATCTGCGCCAACAATTCGTGGATGCGATGCTGGAATTCGAGATTTTCGGAGCGAAAGCCATCGGGCGGAATACCATCGGCCATCGGCGGCACGGCGACGAGCAAAGAATACGTGTCCATCCACCACGTGAGCCACTGTTCGAGTTGCGGCTGGCGCGCGAACTTATTGACGAGGTAGCAATAGTTGTCGAGTGCGGAGCGGTCGCAGATGACGTGCGGGGCGTGAGCCGCGGCGTCGAGTTCACCGGCGATCTGCGCGTGCAGAATCCAGAGCTGGCCTTCGAGCGTGGTGGCCTCATTCACGGGCAACGGCGAGTGGCGTGCAACTTCGGTGACGAGTTCGACGTTGTAGTCGGCTTTTTTCAGGAGGGAACAAATTTCGTAAGCCAGCGTCGTTTTTCCGACGCCGTGGGTTCCAATGAGCGCGAGCTTCAAGGCCGGGGAGTCTCCATCGCCAGCAAGTTTCTAACACAGATTCGGCGGAGAGGAAACAGCGAATTCGGCGAGTAGCCGGCGGCTCGAAGGGCTGATTACGCCTGCGGGCGAGCGATCGGTGCTTGGCGGTAGAATCCGAAGCGGAGCGTGATGATGCGAGCGGTGTTGCAACGCGTGGTGCGGGCTGCGGTGCGCGTGGAAGGGCGCGTCGTCGGGGAAATCGGAGCGGGGGCGGTGATCCTGCTGGGTGTGGGCCGTGCGGATACCGCAGAGACGGCGCGCGCGATGGCGCAGAAGATTGCGAACCTTCGCGTCTTCGTAGGCGCGACGGATGGCGGCGCGCGGGGCGGAGCCGCGGACAAGCCAACCGGCGCGGCAAGTGACGGCGAGGCCAGCGTGCGCACGGAAAAAGCCAATCGCTCGCTGCTCGAAACGGGCGGCGCGGCGCTGGTGGTATCGCAATTCACGCTGTACGGCGACGCGCGCAACGGGCGGCGGCCGTCCTACACGGAGGCGGCTCCGGCGGAATTGGCGCGGCAGCTCTACGAAGAATTCGCCAGCGCCTTGCGCGAGCTGGGCGTGCCGGTGCAAACCGGCGTTTTCCAGGCGCACATGGAAGTCGAGTTGGTGGGAGACGGTCCGGTGACGCTGCTGCTCGATTCCGATAAAACCTTCTGACACACCGCACGTTTCCATTTATATCGTTCTGCGATACAATATCCGACATGGGACAGTCTGTGATTCTGAAGGCCTATCAAGAGCTGGCGGAATCTCGCTATCAAATCATCAGCTACTTGAAAAAAGCCGACGAGGGCGCGCGCGCGGCGGGACTGGAACCGCATCAATACTTACTGCTGCTCGCTTTGCGAGGTTTGCCCACGGGGCGCGAGCCTTCGATTCAAGTGCTGGCCGAGCGTATGCAGGTGCGCCATCACAGCGCGGTGGGAATGATCGATCGCATGGAGCGGCGCGGATTCGTGCGGCGCGAGCGTGCGAAAGATGACCGGCGCCGCGTGCTGGTAAGGCTGACAGCGCGCGGCAACGGCGTGCTGGCGAAGGTGGCCAAGGAACGGCTCTCCGATTTGCGCACGATGGCGCCTGCGTTGGTGCGAGCGTTGAGCGCAATCGTCACCATCACGGCGGGCCATGGCCGCGGAAGCAACCGGCGGCGCGCGTAGGATTTCTATTTCGGCAAGTCGAGGAAACGAAACGTCGCGCTGGACTCCGCGCGGCCAGGGAACCGTAGGCCGCGAGACCTTGGCCAACGCATCAGGGCAACTTGTCAACTTAAGGGAAGCAAAACGCGAAATGCCGAAACGCAAAGAGTGGGCTTCGCGGTATCCGGCGCTGCGCAAGTACCTGCCGCGCGTTCACGACGACCTCGGCGCGACCTATTCGCGAAACCTGCACAAGTGGCTGGTGATCTCCCCGATCATCGGAGTGGTAACGGGTTTGGTAGTTACGGGCGTCGACGTGACGATCCTGAGAGAACTCTGGCCTCGTGTGTTCGGATTCTATGTTCATCACCACTGGTCCATGGTGCCGGGAGTGGTGCTGGGATTTGTGGTGACGGGCCTGGTCATGCAGTATCTAACGCCCGATCCCAACGAACATTCCACGGAAGAAATTGTACGTTCGTACCACGAGCATCAGGGCGATATCGACATGCGCCCATTTTTTCCAAAGCTTCTCGCGGCGGTCACTACGGTTGGATTCGGGGGCAGCGCCGCTCTGGAAGGACCCAGCATTTACGGCGGCGGCGCGGTGGGATCCTGGCTGTGGGCCAGGATGCGGCGATTCAATCTGGAGCCGGGCGATCGAAGGATCATGCTGATCAGCGGCGCGGCGGCGGGGATGGCCGCGGTGTTTCGCGCGCCGCTGACGGGATTGGTGTTCGCGCTGGAGATGCCTTACAAGGACGACTTGGCGCATGAAGCGTTACTGCCCTCGCTGATCGCGTCGGTGGTTTCTTACGTGACTCTGGCATCTTTCCTTGGCGCCACGCCGCTGTTCGATTTCGCCGGGGCCACTTCATTTACCGGCCGCGACCTGATTTGGTGCGCGCTGCTGGGAGCGGTGATTGGCCTGATCGCGATGACGTTTGCGATTACGTTCCGGCGCGCGCGCAGCTTCGTGGTGAAATTGGCCGCGCCACACTGGCTGAAACTTGCGGTGGGAGGCCTGCTGACCGGTCTGTGCGGGCTGGTGTTCGTGCTGATTTTCAAGGACTCGCTGGTGCCACTCGGGCCGAACTACGAGGCAGTGAATGGAATTCTCGGCACGCAACACAGCGCGGCAGAGCTGATCACCTTCGGGCTGTTCAAACTGGGCGCGACCATTGCCTCGCTCGCCTCTGGCGGAGTGAGCGCCATGTTCGTGCCGCTGTTCCTGACGGGCGGAGCGCTGGGCACGGCGTTCGGCCAACTCGTGGTTCGTAGCTCCTCGCTCGATCTTTATGCGGCGGTTGGCATGGCCGCGTTCATTGCCGCGGGTTACAAGACGCCGCTAGCCGCTGTCGTGTTCGTGGCGGAAGCCACCGGCGGCCACGCGTTGATCATTCCGGCGCTGATCGGATCCGCAGTGGCGTATGGAATTTCGGGAGACGCCTCCGTTTCCGGGGATCAGCGAGTGCACGAACGCGTCAGGGTGCAGGAATCCGCGGCGGAAAGTGAAAATGATGCGCAGCCGGATGGTGAGCCGGTCTGAAAGCCCTGCGGGCGCTTCGTGGAAATTCAATTTCGTCGCGAGAAAACCTTCGCCGATTAGCGGGGCCATGGCCGGCCAAATGATTCCCCGCACGCGGCGGTGTCGATAACAGGTCAAAGTCTCATATTAGTGGCGTGTTTATACCGTTTGGGTTACTCTCCTCGCCTGAGTTTCGGGGTCCCTGAGCCCATGCTCTTCAAGACGCTGAGCGCCGCGGTGTTTGGCATTGACGCCTACTTGGTGGAAACCGAGGTGGACGTCGGCTCGGGCAAACAGGGCGATTTTAACGTGGTGGGCTTGCCGGACAACGCCGTGCGCGAAAGCCGCGAGCGCATTAAGGCGGCGGTGAAAAATTGCGGCTACCATTTTCCTCATGAACTGGGCGTCACCGTGAACTTGGCGCCCGCGGACATTCGCAAAGAAGGCTCGGCGTTTGATTTACCGATGGCGCTGGGCCTGTTGGGCTGCGAAGGATCTTTTTTCGGCAAGAAACTGGATGGGATCGTTTTTCTCGGCGAGCTATCGCTGGATGGCGGCGTGCGGCCGGTGCGCGGGGCGCTTTCGGCGGCGCTGGCGGCGCGCGAGAGGGGAATTCGAGCGCTGGCCGTGCCGGAAGCGAATGCGCACGAAGCCGCCGTGGTCGAAGGAGTGGATGTGTACGGCGTGCGTTCGCTGCCCCATGCGGTGGATTTGGTGAACGCGCCCGAATCGTTCAAGCCGATCACCGTGGAAGCGCGCGCGATGTTGGCGGAAGCGGCGCAATATCCTGTGGACATGCGCGACGTGCGTGGACAGATGGCGGCGAAGCGCGCTCTGGAAGTGGCCTGCGCCGGCGGGCACAACATTTTATTTCTCGGGCCGCCGGGCGCGGGCAAAACGATGCTGGCGAAGCGCATCCCGACGATTCTGCCGCCGATGTCGCTGGAAGAAGCGATTGAAACCACGCGCATTCACAGCGTGGCGGGAGTGCTGGAGAATGGCAAAGGACTTGTGGGCACGCGGCCGTTTCGCTCTCCACACCACACGATCAGCGACGCGGGCTTGATCGGCGGAGGCGCGGTGCCGCGACCGGGCGAAGTTTCTCTCGGACACAACGGCGTGGTGTTTCTGGATGAGCTGCCGGAGTTTCAGCGCAACGTTCTGGAGGTGTTGCGGCAGCCGCTGGAAGAAGGCTCGGTGACAATCGCGCGCGCTGCGGTTTCGGTGACGTTTCCAGCGCGCTTCATGCTGGCCGCGGCGATGAATCCTTGCCCATGCGGATTTTTCGGCGACGGCACGCGCGAATGCCACTGCTCGCCGCCGCAGATCCAGCGCTACGTGGCAAAGATTTCGGGGCCGCTGCTTGATCGCGTGGACATTCACATTGAAGTGCCCGCGGTGAAGTACAAGGAATTGCGCGGCGATGCCGAAATCGAAAGCTCCGACGCCGTGCGCGAGCGCGTGCTGCGCGCGCGGCAGCGGCAACTGGAGCGATACGCGGGCGAAAAGAAGATTTACTCGAACGCGCAGATGCCGCCGAAGCTGCTGCGCAAATTCTGCGGCCTCTCAGCGGAAGGCGAGCGGCGGCTGGAAGCTGCGATTGCGCGGCTATCGCTTTCGGCGCGCGCGCACGATCGCATCCTGAAGGTTTCGCGCACCATCGCCGATCTGGATGCCGAGGAAAACATTGAGCCACGCCATTTGAGCGAGGCCATTCAATACCGCACGCTGGATCGGACGTACTGGGCGTAGTGATCATGGGCGTTCGCCGCGGGTATTCTTCCTACTCCGCCCTTCCTGAGAACCAGATCGCCTGAACCGGTTCGGAATTCAAGCGACTCCCTGCCGACTCGTGTGCGGGGGGCTTCGTCTACTCTTTATAGAATCTAGCGCCGGCGATAGTCGCCAGAATGAGGGCCGGCAGCGTGCCGGCCATTAGAGGGATAACGGTGCGTGGGGGAAAAAAGCCGAAAGAGCACCACGTGGCATCGCCCAAGCTGACGATGAACCACCACGCAAATGCCGCGACAATGGCGGTCTTCGTGGCGCGCCCGTAGAGCGGCCGGATGGCGGCGTAGAGCCAAAGAATGGAAATGCCCTCCAGCAAATCGATGATGATACTGAACAGAATGAACCAGGGCGTTGGCCGACCCAGGTGGTTACCGGGCAGAGCGGCGAAATCCCGACCGAGCAGCGCCGTAACCACCGCGCCGAGTATGATCCAAACGATCCCGGCCACGATTCCGGAGAGCAGCACTCGGGGCCAATTGACTTTGCTCATAACGGCAGAATTCCCGACGCGCATTGTAGCATCCGGCTCGCCGACCGGCACCCGCCCAAAACGCTGCTTCGCGATCGCGCGGGTCTGGCTGGGCGGAATCGGCTCCCGTCCCGTGTTCAAGGACCCCGAGTGTGGCGCCGCGCGCACAGCTCGGTTTGAATCCGTCGCACCGTGCGGTAAAATAAGGGCAGGAAGAATTGCGATGTTTCGCGCCTTCTATTAGCCGATTCCCTCTTGCCACCCGCTTCGGCGGGGCCCGCGTTGTTGTGCGTTACCGAGTCCACCGCGCCGATTGCATACTCTAATTATTGATTCCGCGTTTGCGTTTCGCTTGCGAGTGAAGGAGTAAGGAAATGTCCGACAATCCGATTTTCGACAAATTGGACCAAATCGAGAAGCGCTATGAAGAGTTGACGGCGCAGATTTCTTCGCCCGAAGTGCTGGGCGATTCGGCGCGATACCAGAAGCTTGCGCGGACGCACGGCGATCTGGCGCAAATCGTGGAGAAATATCGCGAGTGGAAGCAGATCGACCAGGGCGTGCGCGAGGCGCGGCAGATTCAGGTGGAATCGACCGACGCGGAGATGAACACGATGGCGCGCGAGGAGGAAAAGCAGCTCGCCGAGCGCAAGGCGGCGATCGAGCAAGAATTGAAATTGCTGCTCCTGCCGAAAGATCCGAACGACGGGAAAAACGTAATCGTGGAAATTCGCGCGGGGACGGGCGGCGACGAAGCCGCGCTGTTTGCCGGCGAATTGTTTCGCATGTACTCGCGCTACGCGGAGGCGCAGGGCTGGCGGGTGGAGGTGCTGGAAAGCTCGCCATCGTCGCTCGGCGGGCTGAAAGAAATTGTGGCGTCGATCGAAGGGAAAAAAGTTTACGCGAAGCTGAAATACGAAAGCGGAGTGCATCGCGTGCAGCGCGTGCCGGCGACCGAACAGCAAGGGCGCGTGCACACTTCGGCCGCGACGGTAGCCGTGCTGCCCGAAGCCGACGAAATCGACATCAAGATCGAACCGAAAGATATTCGCGTGGATACGTTCTGCTCATCGGGGCCGGGCGGACAATCGGTGAATACGACGTATTCGGCGGTGCGCATCACGCACGTCCCGTCGGGCCTGGTGGTTTCGCAGCAAGACGAAAAATCGCAGATCAAGAATCGCGCCAAGGCGATGCGCGTGCTGCGCGCGCGGCTCTATGAACTGGAGCAGCAGAAGCAGCACGATCAAATCGCCGCCGAGCGCCGCGGGCAAATCCGCACCGGCGATCGGTCGGAAAAAATCCGCACGTACAATTTTCCGCAAAATCGCGTCACCGACCATCGCATCGGGCTGACGATTCATCAGCTCACCGACGTGATCGACGGCAAGCTTGCGCCGTTCGTGGATGCGCTGGTGGCGCACTACGAGGCCCAGCGGCTGAATCAAGAGTTGGTTGACGCCTAACGCGCCGTGGCGCGCATGCGCGCTGCGCCGGCCGGGCGATTCCGCTATGCCGCCGAGAATCCAATGAACATCCGAACCGCATTGCGTGAAGCCATCGTGCGCCTGGAAAGCGAAGGCGTGCCTTCAGCGCCGCTCGCCGCGGAGCTGTTGCTGCTGCACGTTGTGGGGCGCGATCGTACGTGGCTCTACGCACATCCCGAGGCGCCGCTCGCTAGCGATGACTGGCAACGCTATTTCGCTCTCGTCGCACGACGCGCTGCGGGAACTCCCGTGCAACATTTGACCGGACACCAGGAATTCTGGGGGCTGGAATTCGAGGTGACGCCCGATGTGCTGATCCCGCGCCCGGAAACCGAGCATGTGGTGGAAGTGGCGCTCGAGCGGTTGGGCGCGCGCGGGAGCGAAACATTGCGCGTCGCAGATGTGGGCACGGGCTCCGGTTGCTTGGCCGTGGCGCTGGCGTGCGAATTGCCGCGGGCGCGCGTTTTTGCGACGGACGTTTCCGCAGCGGCGCTTGCTGTCGCGCGGCGCAATGCGGCGCGGCACGGCGTTGCGGCGCGGATTGAATTCCTCGAATGCAATTTGCTCGATGCCTTCTTGCGCGAGGACGCTTCGCGCGAGCGCACAACAAATCTCGCGGCCGATCTCGCATTTGATCTCATCGTCAGCAATCCGCCGTATGTCGCGCTGGCCGATGCGGCGTCGCTGCCGCGCGAGGTGCGCGAGCATGAACCCGGCATCGCGCTCTTCGCTGGCAATTCGGGACTTGACGTGTATGGCCCGCTTGCGCGGCAGGCGGAGGAACTACTCGCTCCCGGTGGAGTGCTGGTCCTCGAACTCGGCTACAACTCCGCCGAGCATGTTCGCGAGCTACTTTCGGCCCGGGCGCTGCGCGATATCGAGATCACAAACGATCTTGCGGGCATCGCGCGTGTGGCCTCAGCCATCCGAAAATAACGCCGCATACGCTTCGCTATTCATTCGCCTCGTCGCCGGAACGGTGTATAGTTGCGCTCAGCGAGGTTTGCCTTTCCCACTCGACGGTGCCGAAACTCGCTCAATTCCGCGTTAAGCACGATTCGTCCGGCAGCGCACCCCCGGGCTCTGGAAATTCTGGCGATGGCGATCGCGTTGCCTCAATTCTGCATGTCGATATGGACGCGTTCTTCGTTTCGGTGGAGTTGCTCGAGCGGCCGGAGCTGAAGGGTAAGCCGGTTGTCGTCGGCGGGCAGCCGGATCAGCGCGGCGTGGTGTCCGCGGCGAGTTACGAAGCGCGGCGCTACGGGATTCAATCGGCGATGCCGCTGCGCACGGCGGGAAAACTTTGTCCGCACGCTATTTTTCTCGAAGTACGCCATCGTCTTTATGAGCAATGGAGCGATCGGATCGCGGCGATTTTGGGGCGCTACTCTCCGATCGTCGAAATGGCGTCGATCGATGAGGCGTATCTGGATCTTGCCGGCACGGAGCGCATGTACGGTCCGCCGATGGCCGCGGCGCATCGACTGCGCTGCGAAATTTGGAACACGACCGGCTTGCCGTGCTCGATGGGACTGGGGCGCACGCGATTGGTGGCGAAGGTGGCGTCGGAACAAGCGAAGCCACGCGGGCTGGTGTGGGTACCGTGCGGAAGCGAGCAGGCGTTTCTTGCGCCGCTGGAAGTGCGGCGGATACCAGGAATCGGCAAAGTGACGGAAGCGGCGCTGGTCAATCTGGGAATCAAGACCGTGGGGCAATTGGCCGCTGCGACGCACGAGCACCTTGATGCGCATTTCGGACGCTGGGGCGCGGCGCTGGAGCGGAAGGCGCGCGGCGAAGACTCGTACGAATTTCTGATCGACGCGGAAGCGAAATCCATTTCGCACAATCAAACTTTCGGCGAGGACACGGTCGATGCGCGCCTGCTGCACGCCACGCTCAGCCGCCTGGCGCAAATGGCGACGAAGCGGCTGCGCGATTCGGGTCTCGCAGCGCGCACGATTCGGCTGACGATTCGCTACTCCGATTTTGAAACGATCACGCGCTCGCACACGCTGCCGCAGCCGACGCGGCTGGACGCCGACGTGATCGCGACGATCGGGCGCATGTTCGATCAGAACTGGGACCAGCGACGCAAGATTCGACTGCTGGGTGTGGCGTTGGAATCGCTTTCGGAGGGCGCGCGGCAACTGGATCTGCTGGACCCGGGGCGGAAAGAAAAGCTGGAGCGCCTGGCACGCGCCACGGACGCGCTGCGCGATCGCTTCGGATTTTCCAAAGTGCAACTCGGCGGCTCTTTGGACCGCGACGAAAATTGACGGACTCTTCCCGCGCATTTCTATCCGGCGCATAATCCTGGCATGACGCCGCGCGATCTAGCCCTGCACATCTGCGAAGTGTTGGCGCGCAACGGCCAGCAGGCTTATCTGGTGGGCGGATGTGTGCGCGACCTCGAATTGAAGCGCGAGCCGGCCGATTTCGACGTTGCCACCGACGCCGTGCCGGAGCGCGTGCTGGAGCTTTTCCCCGGGAGCCTGACGGTCGGCGCCAAATTCGGAGTGATCCTCGTGCACGAAGCGGGCGCGGACGTTGAAGTCGCAACGTTCCGCTCCGACGTCGGCTACTCAGATGGGCGTCACCCGGACCGCGTCGTTTTCTCGGCCTCAGCCGAGGACGATGTGCGCCGGCGCGACTTCACGATCAATGGACTGTTGCTTGACCCACGCACGGGGCAGGTGCTGGATTTCGTGGGCGGGCGCGACGACATGCGCGCCGGCCTGGTGCGCGCGATCGGCGAGCCCGAGCGGCGTTTCGGCGAAGACAAGCTGCGCATGCTGCGCGCCGTGCGATTCGCCGCGCGATTCGGATACCGGATCGAACCGGCGACTTTCGACGCGATCCACAAACGAGCGCGCGAAATCACTGAAGTTTCCGCCGAGCGTCTGCGCGACGAGCTGACGCGGTTGCTGACGGAAGGCGGGGCGCGCCGCGCGTTTGAGTTGCTGGACACGACCGGATTGCTGGCGCCGCTGCTGCCCGGAATTTCGCGAATGAAGGGAGTTGAACAACCGCCGCAATTTCACCCCGAGGGCGACGTGTGGGTGCACACGCTGATGATGCTCGAAGGACTGGCTGCGGGTGCATCGCCCACGCTGGCTTGGGGCGTTCTGCTGCACGACGTTGGCAAGCCGCCGACGTTTACTCCGCCAACGGGGCCCGGTGACCGCATCCGTTTCGATCGCCACGTCGAAGTGGGCACGGCCATGGCCCTGGAGATTTGCCGCGCTCTGCGCTTTTCAAATGACGACACCGCACAGATCGAGGCGCTGGTCGCGAACCACCTGCGCTTCAAGGATGTTTTTGAGATGCGTCCCGCGACATTGAAGCGTTTCGTGCGGCTTCCGCGCTTTGAGGAACACCTTGAGCTTCATCGGCTGGATTGCCTGGCGAGCCACGGGAAACTGGATGCGTACGATTTTGTGCGGCGCTTCGTTGCCGAGACGCCGCCGGAGGAGGTCCGGCCACAGCGTCTGGTGACCGGCGAGGATCTGAAACGTATGGGCTATTGCCCGGGGCCGGTCTTCAAGGAGATCCTGCATGCCGTTGAGGAAGCGCAGCTCGATGGCGCATTGGGCGACCGGGAGCAAGCCCTGGCGTTCGTCCGGGAGAAGTTTCCCGTTTAGCGCCGGGTTGGTCCTCTGAGCGCCCAGAATACTCATTCGGAACCGATTGGTACCGGCCCAGTTCTGATTCTGCCCCTATTGGCGACCTCGCGTGGGCAGCGACTCCACGCCGCTCTTAAAGCCAGGCGATTAAGAGGGCGAGAAAAATGGGGCGATCTGAGAAGCAGAGGCCAGCCCAGACCGCTGTTAATCTTTAAGCATTTGAAATGAATAAGGTAGAAGGAATCCCTAGTCTGCTGCTACAATCCAATATCTTAGTATGATAAACTAAGATTTTATATGCGCGATTTATGATGATCGCGAAACGTTTCCAGGACTTCCTGCATCCAATGGTTGTCTGAATGCTGTAATCCTAGCGGCCTGAAGGGGGTCATGTGAGCCCAATCCAGCAACCCCAAGCACCATTGTCCGAAGAACTGGCAATACTGCCCGTTCGGGAGATCGTCCTGTTTCCCGGCGGAGTGCAGCCCATTACGGTTGGCCGCGAAAGTTCGCTCGCGCTGCTGAATTCGCTACATGGCGAAGAAAAGCGCCTGGGAATCGTCGCGCAGCACGATCCACGCGTTGAGGAGCCGACCGCTGCCGATCTCCACACCGTTGGCACCGCGGCCAAAATTCACAAGCTCGTGCGCATGCCGAACGGCAACGTGGTGGTGTTCCTCGAAGGGCTTTATCGGATTCGCGTCGCGGAACTGGTGAGCTTCCAACCGTTCCTGCGGGCGCGCGTCGAAAAATTGGACGAGATTGTGGGCCCGGAGGACAACGAGCTTGAAGCTCTGGAACGCAACGCGCGCGATCTGTTCCGCGACGTCGTGGCGCGATCGCCGCAACTCTCCGACGATTTGCAAACCGCCGCGCTGAATATTGACGATCCCGTCCGCCTGGCGGATTTCATCGCCGCGAATCTGCCTTCGCTCCCGACGCTGCTGCGGCAGGAGTTGCTCGAGACGCCGGACGTGCGCCGTCGCTTTGAGACGCTGATCCGCGAACTCTCGAAGGAACTCGAAGTTCTGGAGCTGCGCAACAAGATTCAGGAGCAAGTGCAAGAGCAGGTGAGCCAGAGCCAGCGCGAATACTTGCTTCGCGAGCAGATGAAGGCCATCCAGAAGGAGTTGGGCGAAAGCGACGACGGGCAGGCCGACCTCGAAGATCTGCGCAAGAAACTCGAGCAATCGGGCATGCCTGCCGAAGCCAAGAAAGAATGCACGCGCGAAATGAAGCGCCTGCAAAAGATGACGCCGGCTTCCGCCGAATACATGGTGGCGCGAACGTACCTTGAATGGATGACGTCGCTGCCGTGGAATAAATCCGCGGGCGTGTCCGAAATCGACATTCCCAAAGGACGGGCGATTCTCGACGAGGATCACTACGACCTGGAAAAAGTGAAAGAGCGGATCCTCGACTACCTGGCCGTGAAGAAACTGCAACCCGGGATGAAGGGTCCGATTCTGTGCTTCGTCGGGCCGCCGGGCGTGGGGAAAACCTCGCTCGGAAAATCCATCGCGCGGGCGCTCGATCGCAAGTTCGTGCGCATCTCGCTGGGCGGCATGCACGATGAAGCCGAGATCCGCGGCCATCGCCGCACGTACATCGGCGCATTGCCGGGCCAGATCATTCAAGGCCTGCGTCGCGTGGAGACCAACGACCCGGTCTTCATGCTCGACGAAGTGGATAAGCTCGGCCGCGATTTCCGCGGCGATCCTTCGGCGGCGCTGATGGAGGTGCTGGACCCGGAGCAGAACGCCTCATTCCGCGACCACTATTTGGACGTGCCGTTCGATCTCTCGAAGGTTCTATTCATCGCCACGGCCAATTGGATGGATCCAATTCCAGAGCCGCTGCGCGACCGGATGGAGATCATCGAGTTGCCGGGCTATACGGAAGTGGAGAAGGTGCACATCGCGCAAAAGTACCTGGTGCCGAAACAGACCACGGAGCACGGTCTGAAAGTGGGCGAGCAGGTAACGTTCACCGACGACGGCTTGCGCGAAATCATCCACAGTTACACGCGCGAGGCCGGCGTGCGCAATCTTGAACGCGAGATCGCCACGCTGGTACGCAAACAGGCTCGGCGCATCGCCGAAGACGAAATCGGCGCGCTGACCGTCACGCCGGAAGTCGTGCGCAAAACGCTCGGCGTGCCGAAATACCGCGCCGAACGCGAAGTGGAAGAACGCGTGAAGCGGCCGGGCACCTCGGTCGGCTTGGTCTGGACGCCTTCGGGCGGCGACATCGTCTTCATCGAGGCGAGCCGCATGCGCGGTGGCAAACAATTCACGATGACGGGACATCTGGGCGAAGTGATGCAGGAGTCCATGACGGCGGCGCTCACGTGGGTGCGCGCCAACGCGGAACTCTACGGCATCGACCCGGATTTCTTCCGCAAGCAGGATATACACATCCACGTGCCATCGGGCGCGGTGCCGAAGGACGGACCTTCGGCGGGCGTGGCGATGGTCACGGCGCTTGTCAGCCTGCTTTCGGGCCGGCCAGTAAGATCGCGTGTGGCGATGACGGGAGAGCTTTCACTCTCGGGCGTGGTGCTGCCCGTGGGCGGAATCAAGGAAAAGGTTCTGGGCGCAAAGCGCGCGGGGATTCGCGAAGTCATCCTTCCGGCGGAGAACGAGCCGAACGTCAAGGAAGACTTGCAGGATCACGTGCTCGAAGGCGTCGAGATCCACTACGCTCGCACGGTGGAGCAGGCGCTCGACTGGGCGCTTTCCAAAACGCCCGCCGCTAAGGTTGTGGTGCAGCCGGGGCAAGCGCCTCCGGCGGCCGCGCCTCCAGCGGTGCACTAAGACGATCGAAAACTAACTTGCAGGATCACGCGGGGGCGGACGAAATGTCCGCCGCCGTTTTATTTCCGCTGGAGTTTTCCCGCACGCCGGTGCTTCGCGTTTAGCCTTTCTCCCGATAGAATGAAATAGTTCCCAGCTAATTTTCGCTGCAGCGGTGCGACACGCGATGGCTAGTGCTCGAAAACTTTTCCCGTCCTATGGCAGCGCCGTGGCGCAAGCCTTCTGTCATGCGCTCGAACGCGACGGCTTGGTGCAAAACTTCATCGCGGGCTACGCACAGGAATTCGACCGTAGGGCCGTGGCCGCGACCGGAGCGCAGGAACATGAACTGGAAACGACGATCGGGCGAGAAGCGCTGCTGGCGATGACCATCGAGGCGCGCGAACAACTGCCGCGATTTTTCGGCAAGCGCCGCGGAGAAGAAAAACTTGACGCGGAACAGGCGGCGGCCACGGACGCTTTCTTCGATCAATTCTTTTTGACGCTTGGCCGCATGAAGCGCTGGACGCCGGATGAAATGGCAGAGTTCCTGCGAGATCTCGATCTCTACGCGCGCATGAGCCCTAAGCACACTGCTCCGCGCGGCAGTGCGAAAGGCAAGGCTGCCGGACGCCGCGACACCGCGCCGCCCGAACGATTCCCTTTCCCGGACCGCTGCGCGCTGATCCTGGATCCTTCGATGATGGAGAAAGCGCGGCGTGCGGCCAATCGATTTCACGGCGAGTTGGTGCTCGCTGCGGGGACGATTCTGGCGCGCGCGCTGGGCATTCGCGCGGCGCGCTAACGAAATCCCGCGGCGTGCGCTGCGAGGTTTCCCGCTAGCTCGCGGTCGGCTCGACGCGCACGGCCGTGCCATACGCCAGCACTTCGGTGACGCCCTGCATAACTTCGGTTGCGTCGTAACGCATGCCGACGATGGCGTTGGCGCCGTGCTCGACGGCATGCTCCACCATCAAGTCGTAGGCTTCTTCACGGGTCTTCTCGCAAAGCTCGGTCAGCACGGTGATGTTTCCGCCTACGATGGTTTGCAAGCCCGCCGCGAAATTGCCCAGCAGGCTGCGCGAGCGCACCACGATGCCGCGCACGATGCCGCAATTGCGGACGATGCGGTAACCGGGAAGCTCAAACGTTCCAGTGACGAAACTCGGATTGATCAATCCATTGCCCACAGCCATCGCGTGGTTCCTCCCTGACAAAAGATAAGCTCAGCGATTCCTGGCACGCTGTAAGTTTAGTCGCATTGGCCCGCGCAGAACACCCGGCAGGAAGCGTATCTGATATCCTCGACTTCGCGTGGCGATGCTGATTCTCTTTTACATCCTGGCGATCGAGCAAATCCTGCAGGGCGTGTACAGCCTGTGGGACACGTTTCGTTGGTGGCGCACGGCGCAGCGGCGCGGGGCCAGCGATCCGGGATTTTACGCGCCGACTGCGGCGGTGTTCTGCCCGATCAAGGGGCTCGAGCCCGGCTTAGAAGAAAATCTGACCGCGCTAACGCGTTTCGATTATCCCAACTACGAAGTGTTCTTCATCCTGGCCAGCGTTGACGACCGCGCGCACAATCTGGCCGCGCTGATCGCGGCGAAAAGCAAAACGCCGGCGCAAGTGATCCTGGCCGGACGCGCAGAGGGCTGCTCAGAAAAAGTGAACAACTTGCGCGTAGCAATCGAAACCGTCGGCGAGCGTTTTGATACCTTTGTTTTCTGCGATTCCGACGGCCGGCCCGGCCGCGGCTGGCTGAAGCGCCTGGTGGCTCCGCTGTCGGATCCGCTTTTGGGCGCGGCGACAACGTTTCGTTGGTACTTCGTGGAGCGCGGCGGCTTCTGGAACGCGCTGCTTTCCGCGTGGAATGCGCCGATCGCGACGTTTCAGGGCGAAGGCCCCGCCAAGTTCTGCTGGGGCGGCGGCACGGCCATTCGCCGCACTACATTTGAATCGCTGCACGTGCTGCAAAGATGGCGAGGCGCGGCCAGCGACGATTTGGCGCTGACGCGCGCGCTGCGTGACGCCGGTGCGGCGATTCGCTTCGTGCCGGAGTGCCTGGTGCCGAACATCGCGGCCACCAGCGCGGGTGGTTTTTTCGAGTTCACCAACCGGCAAATGATCGTGACGCGCGTTTACGAACCGCGTCTTTGGGTGCGCGGCGGAATTGCGCACCTGATCTACGCCACGATGCTGGTGCTGGGAATCACGATTGCCGCGGGGGATTGGATCTCCGGCACGCCCATGCTCAACATCGTGATGCTGGTGCTACTGCCGCCGCTGCTGGCAATGGTGCGCGGCGCGCTGCGATTGGCCGCGGTGATTGAGATACTGCCGGAACGCAAGCAATCGCTTCTGGCACAAGGCTGGACCTGGACGATCCTGGCTCCGATCGTGCCGCTCGTCGCGCTGTGGAATCATCTGGTGAGCGTCACGACGCGGCGCATCACCTGGCGCGGCGTGCGCTACGTGTTGACGTCGCCATCGACCACGCGCATTCTGCCGCGATAGATCCGCTGCGCGTACGACGTCAGCTCCGGCACGCGCAACAACCAGATGCACAGCGCGGTCAGCGCGATTCCCAGCGTGCTCACGATGCACAGATCGAGGAGGGCCCCGTGCATGGTGCGCCAAGCGATGTGGCCGCCCAGCCAATTCGAAAATTTCCAGCTGGCGATACCGCCCACCGCCGACGCCAGCATGATTTTCGCCGAAAACCACAGCAGCTCGCCCGCATTGCGATCGCGCGTGCGGTGAAAAAGCAAAACGAACAGCAGAATCGTATAGATCGTGATTCCCACGGAGCTCGCCAGCGCCAAGCCCAGGTGCTGGGCGTGGCGCACGAACAGCCAATAAATCGGCAGGCTGGCGAACGTCATCCCCGTGCCCACGACGGCCGGCGTGATCGTATCGCGCGTAGCGTAAAATCCGCGCGCCAAAATGTTCTGCGCGCCCCAACCGAACATTCCGAGCGAAAATAAAACCAACGTGGCAGCGGTGGCGTTCAAATCGAATTCGTGCAGGCGCGTGTGCGAAAAAACCAGATGCACCAGCGGGCGGCTCTGCGCCATGGTTAGCGCCGCGATCGGCACGAGCATCAGAACCAGGCCCTTCATCGTCGCGTGCAACATGCGATTCATTTCGTCGAAGCGGCCTTCGGAGTAAAGCGACGCCAGCACCGGGAACGACGCCACGCCGATCGCTTGGCCGACGATTCCGAGCGGCACGTTCATCAACACCTTGCCGTAAGTCAGCCAAGTGATCGAGGCCGGCTGCAGGTACGAGCCGAACCAGCGGATCACCCAGTTGTCAGTGAAGGAAAGCGAAAGGGCCAGCATAATCGGTACTGCGAGCTTTACGAACATGATGAATCCGGGATGCCGGATATTCAGCGAGGGTGTGAACTTCGCGCCGACGCGAACGGCCCCGTAGATTTGCAGCAGGAAATTCCCCACGATCGCGCCGGCCACCACTCCCACGGCAAAGCCTGTGATGCCGATGCGCGATGCCAAGAGGACGCCGCCGAGAATGATGAATGCGTTGTAAACCAGCGGCGCAAGCGACGGCACGACGAATTCGCCCTTGGCGTATTGCACGGCGCTGAGAATGGCGCCCATACAGAAACAAAATTGCGCGGGCAGCATTACGCGCGTCAGAAAAACGACGCGAGCCTTCTCCACCGGCCCGAAGCCCGGCGCGAGCAGCGACACCAGATGCGGCGCGTACGCCTCGCCTACTGCTACGAGCGCCACAAGCAAGAGGCTCATCGCGCCCGTTACGATCGAAAATACGCGCCAACCTTCCTCTTCGTTTTCTTCGGCCATGTATTTCGAGAATACGGGAATGAACGTGACGCTGAGCGAGCCCGCCGCGACGAGATAATTCAAAAAATCGGGCAAGGTGAATGCAGCGTAGTAGCTATCGGTGATGCCGCTGGCGCCGATCTTGTGCGCCACGGTCCATTCGCGGAAAAATCCGAGCACGCGGCTCAGCAGGACGCTGGTCATCACGATTCCCGTGGAATACGCTATCTTGCGCCCCAGGGCAGAAGTGGACTGGCGTGCCATGATGCGAGAGATTGTGTCGGATTCGCCGCCCGGCGTAAACGGGTGGGCACATTTGGATTGCGTAACCGCCATGCGGGCGGCGGCCGGGCGCGCGCGGAAAAAAAGTGGCTCGCCGGGGCGAGTTTTGATTCGCGCCGGCGAGCCGCACTCAGGAATGAACTTTCACGCCTCCGGCAGATGCCGAAAGCGCGCGGCGCCGATTACTTGGCTGCGGCGTAATTCTTGGCGGCGGCGTCCCAATTGACGACGTTCCACCACGCTTCGATGTAGTCTGGCCGGCGGTTCTGATATTTCAGGTAGTAGGCGTGTTCCCAAACGTCGAGTCCGAGAACGGCTTTTCCGCCCAGCGAGATCGGCGTGTCTTGGTTGGGCGTTGAATCAATCACCAGCTTCCCGCCCTTCACGAGCAACCAGGCCCACCCGGAGCCGAATCGGCCCGCGCCGGCGGCGGCGAACTTTGTTTTGAAATCGGCGAATGAACCGAACGCCGAGTTGATGGCCGCGGCCAGTTCACCCGACGGAGCGACGCCGCCATTGACTTTCAGAATCGGCCAGAAAAATGAATGGTTCCAGTGGCCGCCACCATTGTTACGGACAGCGGCGCGAATAGCCTCCGGCAGCGAATCGAGGCCGGAGAGCAGCTCTTCGAGAGATTTGTTTTGCAGATTTGGATGCGTTTCGAGGGCTTTGTTCAGGTTGGTGACGTAGGCATTGTGGTGCTTGTCGTGATGAATCTCCATGGTTTTTGCATCGATGTATGGCTCGAGTGCGTCAAACGCGTACGGCAGCGGCGGCAATGTAAAGGGCACGTTATTCCTCCGAACTAGGATTCGATCTCATCTGAAATTCGTTGCGCGTAGCGGCGAGACCTCTCGCAGAGACTGCCGGCCAATTTCGCCAGGGGCGGGATTATAGCGCCTCGGCGCGGTCTGCCTCAACGTCGCGTGAGAATCCAGCCCCTATTGGATGCGGGAGAGAGCCCAGCGGGCGCTATCGGCTACAAGAAAATCTTCCGACGCCGCCAGGTGTTGCAGGCGGCGCACGATTTCGGCGTGGCCTGACTTGCCGGGACGCAGGCCGGAATTCCCCGCAGCGATGCACGCATTTCGCACCAAACCGCGCCAATTCGCGCGGCGCACGGCGCTTGCGCGAAACGCGTCGCGAAAATCGTTTTCGTCTAGGCCCAACAGAAACTCGAGCTTCGGGGCGGCCAGCGATTGATCCTGCACGTTGCGCGGCTTGAATTCCGGGGCCGAGCCGATCGGCGCGCGGTGATTCCACGGGCAGACGTCCTGGCAGATGTCGCAACCGAAGACGTTGGCGCCCATTTGCGCGCGCAATTCGGTTGGAATCGGGCCGCGCAACTCGATCGTGAGATAGGAGATGCACAGCCGCGCGTCGAGCACGTACGGTTCGACGAGCGCGCCCGTGGGACACGCGTCCAGGCACAGCCGGCAATTTCCGCAGAGATCGGCGGGCGGCGGTTCGGCGACACCGAGCGACGGCGCAAGATCGAGCGTCGTCAGGATCACGCCGAGAAACAACCACGATCCGAGTTGCGGATGGATCAGGCAGGTATTCTTCGCGAGCCAACCGAGTCCCGCGTGTTTGGCTGCCACGCGCTCGACGATCGGACCCGTATCGACGTAGGCGTGCGCCTCGAACGTTTCGCCGAAATGCTCGCGCATCTCGGCAATCAGCGCTTCGAGTTTCGCTAGCACAACGCGGTGATAATCCTCGCCCCAAGCGTAGCGGGAAATCCACGCGCGCCCGGCCTCAAGGCCCGCAGCGGATTCGGTGGAGTGCGGCTGCGCCGTATCGTAATTGATCGCGCAAACAATCACGCTGCGCACGCCCGACATAGCGGCTGCAAGAGACGCGCGCCGCGGATTCGCCAGATAGCGCATTTCTCCCGCGTAACCGCGCTCCAGCCATTCCGGCAGACGGGATAGCTCCGGAAAATCTTCCGCCGGCGCCACGCCGCAAAGATCGAACCCGACGGCCCGGGCGCGTTCGACGACGAATGCTGTGCGTTCGCTCATGTCCAGTGCGCTGCGCTCCCCGCGGGGTGACGCTCCCGTTTGGCAGCTTCGCCCTGGGCCAAAATTCGGCCCCGGCGAAGCGCGAGCGGAATCTGGATTATAATCGCCAACCGATGCCCCACGAATTCACCGAATATGAAGACGAGCCCGAGCCGCAGTCATCCTCGGCACACGGCGGATCGCCCGGACAATTAACTGGCGCCGGAATTCTCGATCCGCCGGTTCCTCCCAGACGACCGAGACGGCCGCCATCTCCGATTCCGGCATTGGGCTGGCCCGTTTGGATGCGCGTTTGCGCGGCAATCGCGCTTGCCTGCTTCGGCATTTTGATGTTGTTCGCTTTGCTGCGGCTGTACTGAACGATCCGATCGCCGCTTGAAGGGAGTGTACCCCGTGCGCTCACCGAAGAATGCTGAAGTCCAAATTAGCCGCCGTAAATTCCTCGGTTCAGCGACGGTGCTCGGCGCGGCGTCGATTGTCGCGCCGTCTCTCGCGAGGCGCGAAAACCGTGCACAGCAAATCGGCGGTGCGAATCCTGTGAAGTCGTTTGAGCTGGACGAAATCGCCGTCGCTGAACTTCGAGATGGCATGAAGTCCGGAAAATACACGGCGCATTCGGTGGCGCAGAAATATCTCGATCGCATCGCGGAAATCGATAAGCAAGGGCCGGCCATCAACGCCGTCATCGAAATCAATCCCGACGCGCTGAGCATTGCCGATGGGCTCGATGCCGAGCGCAAGAGCGTAGGCCCGCGCGGGCCGCTGCACGGCGTTCCGGTGCTGATCAAAGACAATATCGGCACGGCCGATCGCATGATGACCACGGCGGGATCGCTCGCGCTGGTGGGTTTCACGCCCACGCGTGATTCGGCTGTCGCGCGGCGTTTGCGCGAGGCCGGCGCCGTGATTCTGGGAAAGACAAATGTGAGCGAGTGGGCGAACTTCCGCTCGAGCCATTCTTCAAGCGGCTGGAGCGGCCGCGGCGGCCAAACGCGCAATCCTTATGCGTTGGATCGCAACCCTTGCGGCTCGAGTTCCGGTTCCGGCGCGGCGGCCGCGGCGAATCTGGCTGCCATCACGATTGGAACGGAAACGGATGGCTCGATCGTTTGCCCTTCATCGATGAACGGCGTCGCGGGCATCAAACCAACCGTCGGCCTGGTGAGCCGCGCTGGAATTATTCCTATTTCGCACTCGCAGGATACGGCCGGGCCGATTTGCCGCACTGTCGCCGACGTCGCCGCCGTCTTGAGCGCGATCGCCGGCGTCGATCCCGATGACGCGGCCACGAAATCCCCCTCGCGGAAAGCGTTTCCGGATTACACGAAGTTTCTGGATCGCGACGGTCTGCGCGGCGCGCGCATCGGCGTGGTGCGAAAGCTCTTCGAGGTCGCGGACAACGTTGTCCCGGTGATGAAGGCGGCGCTCTACGCGATGAAGAGCGCGGGCGCGGTGCTCGTGGATCCCGTCGTGATTGAAACGCTGGGCAAGTTCGACGATTCGGAATTGGCCGTCCTGCAGTATGAGTTTAAGACAGGTTTGAATGCGTATCTCGCGCAGTTTTCTGGTGCGCCCGTGCGTTCGCTGACGGAGATCATCGAATTCAATGAGCGACATCGCAACGAGGAGCTTTTCTATTTCGGCCAGGACATCCTGGAGCAATCGGAGAAAAAGGGTCCGCTGACGGACAAGGCGTATCTCGATGCCCTAGCGAAGAACCATCGGCTCGCGCGGCAAGAAGGAATCGACGCAGTGATGGACAAGTACAAGCTCGACGCGTTGGTCGCACCGACCGCGGGGCCAGCGTGGCCCATCGACCTGGTGGACGGCGACCACGACACCGGCGGCAGTTCCACTCCCGCCGCCGTCGCGGGATATCCCAACATCAATGTGCCGGCCGGCTTCGTTTTTGGACTGCCTGTGGGAATTTCGTTCTTCGGGCGCGCGTGGAGCGAGCCGACTCTAATCAAGATCGCGTACGCATTCGAGCAAACCACGCAGGCCCGCAAACCACCGCAATTCCTGCGCACGGTGAATCCCGAAGCATAGACGACCGGCTGCGTCCAGATCGCGCACCGCGCAGCCCGCCAGCGCCGCGGCGCTACCACCTGGCGCGCAGCACTGCTACAATGCTGGTCAATGGGTAATTGGCAGCAAATTCAAGCGCGCATCCGTAAAGCCAAAACGAGCGCCGATCCATCTGGGCAGCTTGCCGCGCTGTACTCGCGCACGCGCGACGCCATGGCGGCTTACGAACTCGCAGCCGTTGAAGAGCGCACCGGCAATCGCGACCAGGCCGTCGAGTGGTACACGGTTGCCGTGCAACGTTTCCGCCGGCCGGAATGGAAGAAGAAGGGTGAGGAAGCTTTGGTGCGGCTGGGCGCGCCTGTGCCGACTCCGCCCGAATCCGCCGCCGCTCGCGATAGAGGCGCCGCTGAAGAATCCCCATCGGCCGACGTTGCCGCAGTTGGGCCGCGCGCCGACGATTTCAACTTCGCGGCACAAGATTCCGAACCGACTTTGTTTGATTCACGCGAGCTTGCACCGTCCGAAGAGCCCGCGAGCCCCGCGCCAGAAACCGATGCTCAGTCCAAACCGGCCGAAACTCCGGCCGTACCCGGCGCGCGACGCAAACGTCGCCGCGGACGTCGCGGCGGTCGCGGTCGCCGGCGCAAACCCGGAGCCGCGGCGGCGGGAGCAACTCCGCCAACGACGGCTTCGACAGACCACGAGGCGGAGGAAGAGACCGTGCCGCGTTCCGCTCCTGTCGCCACGCCGAGCGCGCCGCCTGCGCGCCGCGAAGCGCCTGTCTCGTTCTTGCGCGATCCCGACGCCGCGTCCGCTTCTCCATCGTTTGGGCCGCGCGGCCGAGCAGGCGACCCGGCGCTTTCATCGCGACTTGCGCCGCTCGAATCGCAACTCCGCCGTTTACTGGCCGCGTCACCCAGTCCGGTGGAAGAGGCGCCGAGCGCGCCGGCCGGACCCGGCGTTTTCCTGCTCTCCGATTCCGACCAGACCACGTACTACTACATTGAATCGTGCCAGACACTGCGCATCGGCATCGCGAATCTGCTGCGGAGCGTGAGCCGCGGCCGGGGACCGGCAACGCAGGGCGAACCCGTTCGAGTTCGTCTGGCCGACCACTTGGGCATACCCGCGGCGAAGGCACCGAAGTATTTGAGGGACTACTGTGTGGTTCGCTGGCTACAGTTGGACGAAGGCGCCTCCCACCTGGCCCACTTCGCCATAGCCATTTTGCGCCCGGCCCTGAACGATTGAGCCCCTTCCAGCCCCCCATTGGCTGCGAAATAGCGCCATTCACCCCCCGAATCTCCCACTTGGGCACATCCAGGTAGACCAACCCCGGCAGGCGCGGGAAACTATGGCAGCACTAGGACTTAGCATCTGGGCCGGGTGATCCGTTTGTGGGGGCAGGGCTTCACAGACGGGTTGGCAAAACAAGAATCTGGCGGTCGCATCTAATTAACCATAACTGGAATTTTGGGGGCCGGTTTTCCCCGGCGATATAGCTCTCAATTAGAGAAAAAAAGCGAGGTCACCTCACATGCCGAAGACACTCAGTTCGCGAGCCTGGAAAGCAATTGATTACACCGTGGCGCGCACCGCAGGGGTCGTCTTCAACACGATTCAGATCTGGAACAAGCGCAATCCGAACCCTTCGTTCACGCCGGAGTGGTCGGATAAGCCGCTGCTGAAGTCGTGGGAGAAGACCAAGCCGACGCTCGGCTGGCCGCGCCAGACGGATTCGCTTTGCCCAGGCTGCGTGAAGGAAGCCCGCGACGCGATCATCGACGGCAAAAAGGACTGGAAAGACCTGATGTACGAAAAGGTCGGCGAGATCAAGGCGCAGATCATCAAGCGCGATGGACAAGTCTGGATGATCAAGGAGTGCCCGATCCACGGCAAGTACGAAGACATGATGGCCTTGGACGAAAAATTCCTCGGCTGGATCGAACAGAATTTCCCGGGCCGCGACATCCCCGCGCACAACGACGAAGATCTGCACAAGCACGGCTCCAGCACCGTGCGCTACGGCCGCGGCGCGGTCCTGACCGTGGACCTGACGAATCGCTGCAACATGATGTGCGATCCCTGCTTCATGGACGCCAACCAGGTCGGTTACGTCCACGAGCTTTCGTGGGATGAAATCCAGGAAATCCTGGACAACGCGATTCGCATCAAGCCGCGCCGCCAAATGTCCGTGCAGTTCTCCGGCGGCGAGCCCACGATGCATCCGTATTTCGTCGACGCCGTGCGCTACGCCCGCAAGCTGGGCTACAACAGCGTGCAGGCCGCGACGAACGGCATCGAATTCGCCAAGAGCAAGGACTTCTGCAAGAAGACCTTTGAGGCGGGCCTGCGCTACGTCTACCTGCAATTCGACGGCATCGGCAACGACGCCAATAGCCATCGCCAAGTGGGCAACCTGTTTGACGTGAAGCTGCGCGCCATCGAAAACTTGCACGAGGCGGGCGTCGAAATCATCCTGGTGGTCACGATCGTCAACAGCGTGAACAATGATCAGGTGGGCGCCATCGTTAAGTTCGCGATGGAAAACCCCAAGAAAATTTCCTTCGTGGCCTTCCAACCGGTTTCCTTTACCGGCCGCGACGAGGACATCACACCCGAGCGCCGCTTGAAACAACGCTACACGCTTTCGCACTTGGCCACGGACGTCAGCAACCAGATCGGCAAAGTCGAGCCGACGCGCGATTGGTTTCCGATCTCGATCATCAGCACCTTTTCGGCGTTCGCCGACTTGGTGCACGGACCGCAGACCCAGTGGGGCTCGCTCTCCTGCGGCTGCCACCCGAATTGCGGCGTTGGCACCGCTCTGATGATCAACAAAGAGACCAAGGAATGGGCGCCGGTGCCGCTGTTCCTGAACGTGCCGCAACTCGTTGAGGACACCAAGAAGGTGACCGACGCGGCGCGCGGCAAGAACTTCTCGAACTTCATGATGGCGCTCGCGCTGCTGAAGAACTACAACTCGTATCGTTCGCCTTCGGACTTCCGCTTGAAGGATTTGTGGAAGAAATTCGATAAGTCCTACGGCCTCACATCAAAACAGCGCGAAAAGTACGGCACCGCGGGCCCAGAGCGGACCTACGAAGACGCCATCAAGCGCCGTAAGACGGACAACTGGAATTTCCTGTTCATCGCGGGAATGTGGTTCCAGGACCTGTTCAACTACGATTTCCGCCGCACCGAAATGTGCATCATCCCCTACGCCACGCAGCAGGGCGAAATTTCCTTCTGCGCGTACAACACGGGCATCGGCTGGCGGAAGATCATCGAGAACATGCACAAGAACGCGACCGTCGCGCAGTGGTACCGCACGCACGGCAAACATGAAATCTACGCCAAGGGCAAGAGCGTTGGGCTGCCCACATACGAGCACTCACTGGTGATCGACGCCGCCGACGCAGCCCGCGTCCGCGCTAAGGACGCAGACGACGTTCCGACGACCGCGGCCGAAGAAGACCGCGCACGGCGCCGCGCTCAGTTCATCCAGGAAGAGGCCAAGGTCCGCCAAATCTACGAGGAAATGGTGCTGAAGAAGCCCCAAGAATCCGTCGTCAAGATCGGCTCGATCACGGACATACACAAGGCCGTTCCTGGCGTCTTGATCGCTCCATCCAACATCGCGAGCGCCAAGCCCAATGGCAACGGTAACGGAAATGGCCACGCACCCGAAAAGACCGCGGCCGACGCCAAAGTCGAAGAAGCACCAGTCGCCG
>JBEKDK010000030.1:0-33895 GCA_050014395.1 Candidatus Acidiferrales bacterium
AGGTCGGTCATTTCAACGAGCTTGGCGCCGGCCTTCTTTTCCAGGCGCGTTTCCTCGAGCGGCACAAACAGCGTGGGAATCACGCACCACTTTGAACCCTTGAGCGCGTAGAGCAGGTCGAGGGATTCGCGCGTGTCCTGCCGCGTTTCGCCGGGTAAGCCGAGAATGAACGTGCAGAAGGGGAACCAATTGTGCTTGTTGAGCGTGTGCATGCCCTTCAAGACGACTTCGGGCCACTGGTGCGCGCGATAGGGATAGGCCTTGCCCTTCATGTGCTGATCGAACAGGCGCGTGGAACCGGTCTCCAGGCCGACGAACAGATTGGCGTAGCGCTTGTCGGGATGCGTGGAGTCCTGATGCTTATTCACGCTGTAGCCGACGGCGACTTCGGAAAGTTCGGCGATCACTTCGGGCTCAATGACGGCGGGCGCGATGGTGCCGTGCGTGAGCATGATGTACTTCACGCCGGGCACGGCGGCGACGGAATCGAGCAGGCGCTTGAGCGCGGGAACGTTGGTCTTGAATTTCGGGCCCTGCTCGTAGAGGAAAATATCCTCGGTGGTGAGCAGGATGGTATCCGCGCCTTCGGCCACCTGCACGCGCACGTTATGCAGAATGTGCTCGAGCGGGATGCTTTTGCCCTTGCGCAGCGCGACGGAGCAGAACTGGCAGCCGCGTCCGCAGCCGCGCGTGATTTCCACGGCGCCGAATGTGGAGCGATGGTGGATGCGCGGAATTTTTTCGAGGTCAGGGCTGTGACCGGTGACGCTGCGAGGGATTTCCTCGCCGCGGAAAGCGGACTCGAAGAGCGGGCCGACGAGATCTTCGGCTTCGCCGTGCACGAGGCAATCGACCTGCCACGCGTCTTGCAGATTTTTCTTTTCGATTTGCCACGCGCCGGGGCCGCCGACGATTAGTTTTAGGTGCGGCTTGTGACGGCGCAGGACGGGATGCTCGATCAGGCGGCGAAACTCCATCGCGTTGATGGGCTCGATGGTGCTTCCGTAAAGATAGGCGTAGACGTCAGTGGCGAACGTGATGCCGAGGGGATTGTGCGCGTGGACGCCGACAACGCGTGTGTCGTCACCAATGAACTGTTCAAACTGATCGGGATAGCAGACGACGACATCGTCGGCGGTGAACTGGCCACCGAGCAGCAGGGATTCCACCACGCGCAGGCCGTGGGGAACGTACTTCGCCTGGCCGTCGGGCGCTACTTCATTTTTCACGGACCAGTTCGTGCCGATATATTTCGCGTACCGCGCGGGCAGCGTCGCCAGCAACATCTGGCGCCAGGTGCTGCGCAGATATTCGTTCGACTCTGAATCGCAGGCAGTCAGTACGATTGGTTTGCCACTCATGCTTTCGGCACTCCGACTGTACTTAGTCTTAGCCCCGGTGAAACGCGCCCGAGGTCCCTGTGAAAATTTTGGCCTTCTATGATCATGGAAACCGAACTATACCCCCTCCCGCGACCTCCTTCGGCCGGCGGGTACCCAAGGCCCAGCCAATCGGGAGAGTTTAGTCAATTTGGGCCTCGATTGGAAGCCAGTGAAGCAATCAATACATTTACCATGAATTGGCACCGAACGTCGCACGGAATCTTCGTAAGTCCTGTGATAACAGAGATTGCGGAGGGGGCGCGTGAGTTGCGCCGGGGGCCGCGGCGCGGGCGCGGCGGGGCGGCAGTTGTGTGGCCACGCGGCTGTGCCGTAAACTGCCCGTTGCTGTGCCAATCGAAGGCGCGTGGGGGACGAGAATGAGATACCTAATTGGAATAATCCTGGGCGTGATTCTTACCGGCGGCGTGATCCTGGCGTATTTTCTGCTGGGATATGCGCCCGCGGCCGTGGCCGACCATCCCATGCCATTCGAGAAGGCGATCGCGAATCGATCGCTGGATGCGCACATTGCGCGGCAGCCGACGAAGGATTCGCCTGTGCCGGCGGACGAGGCGGACCTTGTTTCCGGTGCGTATCTTTATGGGATGGCTTGCGCCGGCTGCCACGGATTGCCGGGCAAGCCGAAGGGCGATTTGGCCGCGGGGATGTATCCTCCGCCACCGCAATTTTTCGCCGGGAACGGCGGGCACGGCGGACCTGCGATCGGAGAAACATACTGGAAGGTTGCAAACGGGGTTCGGCTGACGGGGATGCCGGCGTTCGGCGGCAGCATGTCTGAAACCGAGCTGTGGCAGGTGAGCGAAGTGATCGCGCACAAGAATGCGCTGCCGGATGCGGCGAAGGCGGCACTGGCGAGTCCTGACGCGGGTTCCTCGAAGTAAGCGCGGCGCGAAAATTGTGGACATTGGAAGCGGAATGAGCGGAGCGGCGGGAATAGCGGAGACTGCCGCCTCGGCGAAAATGATGCGCGTGGCGGTGGCGCTGCTCATCGCCGCGACGGCGGCGGCGGTGGTGCTGCGGGCGCAGGTATCGACGCCGGGGCGCGATCCAACGCAGCCGATCGATCCGGGATACACGCAGAAAATCCAAACGTATACGACTGCTCCCTATTTTTCTTCGCCGCTGGTGGATTATTTGCCGGCGTCAAAAACCGTGCCGACGCCTGCTGCGGTGTTGGGAGATGTGGCGGGCGCGCCGGGAATTTTGCCGTACAGCGCGGACGTGAATCGCTACATGCGCATGCTGGAGAAGGCCAGCCCGCGCGTGAAGGTCGTGTCCATCGGGCGCAGCGAAGAAGGGCGGGAAATGATCGCGGTGGCGATCAGCTCCGAACAGAACATTGCGCATCTGGAGGAAAATCGCGCGCGCCTGGCGAAGCTGGCCGATCCGCGGCTGATTCAGATGGACGACGACGCGGCGGATCAGATCGTGAATGCATCAGTCCCCGTTTACTACATCACGGGCGCGCTGCACTCGGGTGAGACCGGCGCGCCGACGGCGCTGATGGAATTGGCGTATCGCTTGGCGGTGGACGAGAGCGCGTACATTCGCGATATCCGCGAGCATGTGATCACGCTGATCACGCCGGTGGTGGAAGTCGACGGGCGCGATCGCGTGGTGGACGTTTACCGCTGGCATTTAGCGCATCCCGGCCAGCTTTCGCCGCCGGTGATTTATTGGGGCAAGTACGTCGAGCACGACAACAATCGCGACGCCATGGCGCTGACGCTGAATTTGACGCGCAGCGTGCTGGCGACCTACTTGGGATGGAACGCGCAGGTGCTGCACGATCTGCACGAATCGTATCCTTATATGTACGACGATACGGCGGGCGACGGGCCGTTCAACGCGTGGGTGGACCCGATCCTGACGAACGAGTGGGAAGTGCTGGGGTGGCGCAACGTCGCGGACATGACGGCGTTTGGCATGCCCGGCGTTTTCACGCACGGAGATCTGGATACTTGGTCGCCCGCGTACATGATGTTTCTGGCCGCGACGCACAACGGCATCAGCCGGCTTTACGAAACGTTCGGCAATCAGGGCGCGGACACGATCGAGCGCGCGCTGCTGCCGGAAGAAACCAATCGCACTTGGTACCGGCAAAATCCGCCGCTGGCGAAAGCGCTGTGGTCGCAGCGCGACAATAACAATTATGAAGAGACGGCGCTGCTGACCACGCTGCATTACTTCGCGGAGAATCGCGCGCTGTTTCTGAAGAATTTTTATCTGAAATCGAAACGCTCAGTGGAGAAGCCGGCGCTCGAAGGGCCGACGGCTTACGTGTTTCCGGCTGATGAGCGGCGCACGGGTGCGCAGGCGCGGCTGCTGCAGATTCTGGAATTGCAGGGCTGCGAAATTTCGCGAGCGCGTGCGGCGTTTCGCGTGGCGGTCGTCGCGCCGACGGCAGAAACCGCGCCGGGCGCGGCAGCGGCGAGCGCGCCAGCGAGCGCGCAGGCTGCGACGCATTCGCCGGAAATTGGTTCGCGCGAATTTCCGGCCGGCAGTTACATCGTGCGCATGGATCAACCGTATTCGCGCGTGGCGGATGCGCTGCTCGATTACCAATATTGGAGTCCGAGCGATCCGCGGCGCGATCCTTCCGACGATACCGGGTGGACACTGGGCGAGCTGTTTGACGTATCGGTGGTGCGCGTGACGGACAAGGGAATTCTGGATGTGCCGATGGATCGCGTTTCGGGGATTCGCGCGCCGAGCAGCGTGAGCGGCGCGGGGACAATTTATGTTGTCGACGACAATGCCGATCCGGCGCTGGCGGCGTTGCGCTATCGACTGCGCGGTGCTTCGATCGACGCGGCCGAAGAGGCATTCGAGATTGGCGGGCGCAATTTCCATCGCGGTTCGTTCATCATTCGCGGCGGGGCTTCGACGCAGGATGTTTCCGCGGCGCTCAGCGATCTGGGAATTCAGGCAACGGCAGTGCTGGCAGCGCCCGACGTGAAAACGCATCCGGTGCGCGCGGCGCGGATTGCGGTGCTGCACACCTGGCAGCGCACGATGACGGGGGGATGGTGGCGGCAAGCGCTGGATTCGCTGGGGATTCCATACGATTACATCAGCACGCAGACTGTGGCCGCGGATGGAGATCTGAATGCGAAGTATGACGTGATTCTCTTTCCGCCGGCGGATACCGGCGGCGACGTGATGTCCATCGTGCGCGGCATGGCGGCCGGCTGGGGGAATCCATTGCCGTGGAAGACCACGGCCGAAACGCCGAACATCGGGCACCTCGGTTCGGTGGACGATTCGACGGACGACATGCGGCCTGGGCTCGGCTGGGATGGCGTTGCGCATCTGGAGCAATTCGTCGAGCACGGCGGCGTGCTGGTGACGGCGGCGGACACGGCGGAATTTGCGGCCACGCTCGGGTTGGCGCGCGGAGTCGCGGTGACGCCAGCGGATAAGCTGCGAATGATCGGCAGCGTGGTGCGCACGCGCGAAGTGGATGGAGCGAGCCCGATCGCGTACGGCTACGACGACACGCTCTCGGCATATTCCTCGAACGGACCGATCTTTGAGATCAGCAATTTAGTCAGCGGCTCTTCGCCGGAGGATCGAGCCGCAGAGGAGCGCCCCACGGGACGCGGCGGTTCCCAAGATTCCGATTTCACTCCGGGCCGCGAGGGCGCCGCGGCGACCGCGACGCCAAAAACCAATCCCTGGGAAGCGCCGCCGGTTTCGGCCGACGATGCGCGCAACAATCCCGATCTGATTCCGCCGGCCGCGCGGCCGCGGGTGGTGTTTCGCTACGGCGATGAAGACGATTTGCTGGTATCGGGCTTGCTCGATCACGGCGAGGAGATCGCGGAGCACGCCAGCGTGATCGACGCGCCCGCGGGCCAGGGTCACGTCATATTGTTCTCCACGAATCCGATTTATCGCGGCGAAACGGTGGGCAGCTATTCGCTGGTCCTCAACACAATCTTGAATTTCGACAGCTTGAACGCCGGGCGAATACTCCCCGAGAAATAGCGCCGAGACGGCGCCCGATATTTGCGGAATGAATAACTCCCAGCGTCGATAATAAATCGACGAAACGCTTAGGCACGTTTTGTCGTCTCTCACTTTGAAGTGGCGCCCCGGAACGCTCACGGTGGCAAGCCCACCCCCTCCCTGGAGTCCGAAGGAGGTTCAAGGTGACTAAATATTTCAATCTGCTCGCGATCATCGTAATGGCCGCTGGAGTCTCAGCGGGCGCCAAGCCGCCGGATAAATCATTTACCAAGTTCAAGGGACAGATGTTTTCTGCGTGTTCTACGTCAAGCCGTCAGACGCTCACGGTCACGGTTCCTTCCGGCATGATAATCGATACATCCTATGAGCAGTGGACCAGCGGTAAGGACTATCCCGGCGCGATCGCACCGCCAGCTGGAATCTACTTTGAAATCGTTGGGGGAGGATCGGTATCCAATATCGTCGTCGATCCGATCGTCGATAAAGACGAGAATGAGGTCATCAAAGGATATACGCTTTCGGCGGATATCGGCTGTGTTCACTCGATCGCAGGACCCTACTATCATGCGATCCAGCTATCTGCCTGGATTAAATTGAGACAACGCCTTCCGTCTGACGGCCCAGTCGCACGGCCGCCGGGCGCACACTCCGCAGATCCTCCGCAGAAGCCGCATCTGTCCAGGCCCGACGGGGGTTCAAGATGATCAAATATTCCAATCTGCTCGCAATCGTCGCAATGGCCGTGGCAATCCCCGCAGGAGCAAAACCGCCGGACAAATCGTTTACTAAGTTTAACAAGGGCATGGTTGGCGCCCCCGGTTACGACACGGTGATCGCTTCCGTACGCCCCCAGAACGAGCAGGGGGAGGAGTCCGCCGCTTCGGCCTTCTCGAATGGTGCCTATGATCGCTATCAAACAATCACAGTGAGAATTCCACCGGGTACGACAATTGATACGGCCTACAATGAGGGCACTCTTGTCTGCCATGGAGGCGGTAAGAATCCACAGACGCCCACGACCGTGGTGCCAGCGGGGATTTACGTCGAAATCGGAGGTCACGGCGGACAATGCTCAGTAACCAACATCACCCTCGGCACGGTGGTTGATGAACAGACCCAAGAGCTTACAGGGTACCGTCTCTCGGCGGAGCTCCGATGCTCCGGTATCTGCAATGTTTACTTGAACGGCTGGATTAAGCTGAGAGCCGGCGTTCCTTCTGGCGAACCGATTACACAGACCCCTAATCCGTCCCCCGAATCGTCACAGCGATATAGACCGATGCTTGGAGCAATACCATCGCCGAAAGATATGGATACGATCGTCACAAGAACGGATGCGGGAGACCACGCTGAACTGGCGATTTCTTTTACGGCTCCTGTGGCTTCGTCTTCGGTGCACCGTCCATTTGACGTAATTGAGGTATATGGGCCACAACTTACCGGCCCCGCCGCCGCCCGGCGCGCGGCGCTGCCCGCGTTCGCATTCCCATACTACATTCACGGAAATTGGAATTCGGGTGATCGCGTCACGATTACGATCGATGTGCCGAAGCGGTATGCGGACCCTGCTCGAGGATGCGTCTTACGAATCACCATCGGAGCCGACGGCGTCGGCTGGTTCGCAAGCCCGAATCTGCTGACGGGAACGCCGCTTCCACCTGACGCGCAAGGCGGGACGCTGCCGAATCCCTCTTCGGTCAAGCCCGAAGGAGGTGCAAGGTGACCAAGCTTCTCAGCCTCCTCGCGATTGCCGTAATGGCTGTCGCGATTTCCGCGAGCGCGAAACCACCCGATCAATCGTTCGTGAAATTTAACAAGTCTATTGGCCCATCTTCTGTTTCTGGGGGGCCCTTTCCCACCGCCCAGGCTCGAAGGGACGGCACGTTTGACCCGTGGAACCTTGAGAGCCTTCAGACGACCGGTTTTGCGACAGGTTACGTGACGCTGACTGTAAAGATTTCGCCGGACAAGATAATCGACACGTCTTTCAGCGAGGGGAAAGTTGCGTGCCATCTAAGCGGCGAGAAGCAGCCTCCGGCTTCGATCGCGGTGCCATCCGGGGTGTACATCGAATTCGGCGGCTCTGGTAGGCAGTGCTCCGCCGAGTATGTCGCTGTCAACCCGATCTACGACCAAAAGACCCGTGAGCTCACAGGGTACGCGCTATCGGCGGGCCTCACCTGGGAACCTTCTGATTGCGATGTCTCGATGCACGCTTGGGTTAAGGTGAGGCCAAGCCTTCCCACCGACCTAGTTGTCGAACCGCAGCCGAAACCGGCGCCGAGCGAACCATTACCGAATCCGCGCCCGAACGTGGTCCAGGGCACCTCGAAAAGCCAAGGAACGGCACAGTCGCCTGGCGACATGAATACGGTTGTCACGAAAACGGTTGTGGGAGACGAGGTTCAACTGCTCGTGTCGTTTATTGCTCCCGCTCCTTCGGCTACGGTACTCGTTCCATTCCGTCAAGTTGAGGTTTATGGCTTTCGACCGGCTCCTGTTGCTGGCGGTCTGCCCAGATTGCTAGAACCTTCTGCATTTCCTCTTTTTCGCGGCATTTGGAATCCCGGTGATCGCGTCAGGATCGGTGTCGTCGTTCCGAAGGAGGACTCCGACCCGTCCCAAGGGTGGGTCATACGATTCTGCATCGGCTCGCCAGGAACTGCGTGCATCCGAAGCCCGAATTTGCTGACGGCGTCACCTCCCCCGGGGTAGCACACAGAACGGGCCGTCCACTCAGCAGAACTGATAAGCGACATCCCTAAAACAATTACAGAATTCACCTGATTGGCCGCCGCGCGGCCACCGTGTAACTTTGCGTTGGGAACGCGACGCACCCCGAGCGTTCTGTTTTCCACTTCAAATTCGTCCTTCCCCCGAGGGGGCCGTTCGGAGAAAACGAGAATGGCCCCTCCATCCTGCTTTATTGATTGCGGGGTCTCGCTGCGGCGCGTTACGGTTTAGCCGGCGGAGGAGACGGCCGTCCAGGCACGCAGGATTTCGGCGACGCTCCAGGCTTGGGCGAAGCAGCCGCGCGGGGAAAAGGGGGCGTCGCCATCGCAGATTTCGGCGACGGTGCCGAGGCCGTAGGAGCTGATGTGCTGCGCGATGGGCGCGAGGAACGCGGCCGCGGCGGCGGGATCGCGATGGACGCGCAAATGCGCGAGGACGAATGGGCCGAGCAGCCACGGCCATGCGGTGCCTTGGTGATAGGCGGCGTCGCGCTCGCTTTGCGGACCGACATAGTGGCCGCGATAACCGGGCTCGCTTCGGCCCAGACTGCGCAGCGCGATTCCTGCCAATAATTCGCGCGCGCAGACATCGACGATGGCGCGCTGTTGATCGAGAATGAGCGCGCATACGGGAAGCGATACGGCGAGGATTTGGTTTGGGCGCAGCGTTGCGTCATTTCCGGAAGGGCCATCGAGCACATCGAAACAAAATCCGCGCGCGGCGTTCCAGAAACGCGCGAATCCGATTTGCGCTTTCTGCGCGAGCGTCTCGTATTTTTTTGCGCCGCGCCTGAGTGCGCGCGCGAAAGCGGCCATGGTCGCGAGCGCGTTCAGCCATAGCGCGTTCACTTCGATGGGCTTACCGATGCGCGGTGTGACCACCCAATCGCCGATCTTGGAATCCATCCAGGTGAGCTGCACGCCGGCCTGGCCCGCGGCGAGCAAACCATCAGCGGGATCGGCGTGGATTCCGAAACGCGTGCCGCGAATGTGCGCATCGATGATTTCTTCGAGGATGGGAAAAAGTTGGCGCAGGAGAGCGAGGTCGCGCTTGGCGGCGAAGGTTTGGCGCGCGGCTTCGAAATACCAAAGCGCGGCGTCAACTGAATTGTATTCGGGAGGCGAGCCGGCGTCGGGAAATGCGTTCGGCAGCATGCCGCCATCGACGTAACGCGCGTAGGCGCGCAGGATGGCGCGAGCGATCTCAGGCCGACCGGTTGCGAGCGTGAGGCCGGGGAGAGCGATCATGGTGTCGCGGCCCCAATCGGCGAACCACGGATAGCCGGCGATCACGGTGCACGGACCCGGCTCGCCGGCGGCAGGACGCGCGACGAGGAATGCGTCGGCCGCGAGGACGAGCTGGCGCAGCCAATCGGGTGAACTCTTTGCTGTCGCGGGCTGCGCGGCGGACCAGGTAGTGAGCAGCGATCGTTCGCGCTTGAGTTCGTCTTCAAGAGCGCGCGCGGCATCTAGAGATGTGCCCTGCTCGGTGGTGGCGAAAAACGCGAGCGAAGTGCCGGGCTTGAGCGTGGCGCGAAACGTTCCGGCCATGAGGTGATCTTCGGAATCGTCCATGCCGCGTTCGCGTTCGAGCGCGAGATCGAAGTTGCGATACCAATCGTGCGCGGGCGCCAGGGCCGGTGCGTCTACGGCCACAGCCGCATCACTCAGCAAATCAAACGGCGTGGCGCCATCGAACGCCGTGATCCGCAAGCCGTGCGCGATCGGCTCGATGCGCATTTGCCAATCGCCGGCATGCGTGATGCCGTGATAATCGCGGTAATTCACCAGGGCTTTCAGGGAGAGCTCGATCGGTGGGCTTCCTTCGCGCAACTTGTAGAGCACACAAGTGGTGTTCGCGCCGTACGGCATCCAGATGCGCTTTTCGAGCACGGCGCCGGCGAATGCGTACGTCCACACGGGAATAGCGCCTTCAAGTTGGAATTTATCAATGTATCGCCAGCCTTGCGGCGCGACGGTGCCGGCGGCGTCGTGCCAGCGATCGGTGGAAAGCTCGAACGATTCGCCAGCGACGCGCGCGATTTCTTCGATTTTTGCGACGAGCAACGTGCGACCGACTGGTGGTTTCAGTGCAGCGACCAACAGACCGTGATAGCGGCGCGTCAATGCTCCCGCCACCGTGCCAGCGGCGTAGCCACCGATACCATTGGTGACCAACCATTCGCGCGAGCAGGCCGCTGCGAGATCGGCGGTGATTTCGCGGCCCAAATTTACGGCACCAGTAAGCGAATCGGAGCGAGCTTTCACGGGAGCGGGCGCACGGCGCTTCAACGCGCGGGGCGTTCGAGGAATTTGGCCCAATGCGAAAGATGATTGAGCGACGTGACGTGCGTGCGTTCAAGCTGCAGCGGCGTGATCGAGACGTTGCCGCCATACACGGCGGCGTAGTCGCTGGCTGGGTCCATACCTTCGGGAGAAAGCTGCTCATGGAGCCAAAAATAATTTCGTCCGCGCGGATCGACGCCGGGCTCGAGAACGTTGCGCGTGACCTTGCGCGATTGGCGCGTAAAGCGCACGCCGCCGGACCATGTGAGCGGCACGTTCACATTCAGCAGAACGTCATTGGGCAAGCCTTCGCGCAGCACCACTTCCGCAAGCGAGCGCGCGAACTGCGCGGCTTCTTCGAAGCGAAATCCATCGCCGCGATGCGCCACGGAGACGGCGATCGCCGGAATGCGATTGATCGCAGCCTCCACCGCGGCGCCGACCGTGCCGGAATAAAAAATATTTTCGCCCATGTTACCACCGGGATTCACGCCCGAAATCACCAAGTCCGGCCGCTGCGGCAGCAACTTGTGGATCGCCAGGACCATGGCGTCGGCTGGCGTGCCTTCGACCGACCATTCGCGCTCGGCAACTTTTTCCCAGAAGATCGGCTGGCGCAGCGTGAGCGATTGCGCCGCGGCGCTGCGCTCCGCGCTGGGCGCGACGACGCTGGTGGTGCCGAGGCCTTCGAGCGCAGTGACCAGCGCGCGCAATCCTTCGGCGTGAATCCCGTCATCGTTGGTGACCAGAATATGAGGCACAAAATCCTCGCAGAGACACAACCACAACAATGATGGCGTTCCGTACGTGCGCCGTCAACTTGGCGTGTTGCGCTTTCGGAATCGGCCGCACCCGAACACGCACGCGGAGCCAGTAACGAAGGGGAAAAAACGGCCGGCGTTGATTATAAATGAATGGTCGGGACGACTGGATTCGAACCAGCGGCCTCACCCACCCCAAGGGTGCGCGCTACCGGGCTGCGCTACGTCCCGACCGGACTGCGGGCGCGCGGAAGTCGCGGCTCGCGGGCTAACAGGCAGCGTATCACTCGCGTTCGAGAAGCGTCAAGAAGGCCTGCAGAGCGTCGCGCAAATCCAGCAGCGTCTTGCGGTTAAGAGCGGACAAGGAATCGGGCGCCGCGCCGTGGCCGTTTCCGCCGTTCGAGCCGGCGCCATTCTGCTCGCGCAAGTGGCGCCGCGCGCCGGCGATGGTGAAGCCTTCGTCATAAAGCAGGCGCTTGATTTGCAAGACGGTGTCGATGTCTTGCCGGCGATACAGGCGGTGGCCTTTGGGGCTTTTCACCGGCTGGAGCATCGGAAATTCCGTCTCCCAATAGCGCAGAACGAAGGTTTTCGTGGCCGTGAGCCGGCTGACCTCGCCGATGCGGAAAAAATTCTTGGCGGGGATCGGGAAATCGGATTGGCCACTCGCGCCCATCATTTGGACCCTATCCTATGCCGATTTCGGCGGGTGTCAACGTTACGCGCGGGCGGCGCCGGTGGCGCTAGCGGCGCTCCAGGCGATCATTGCGGTCTTTGCGGTCTTTGCGGTCCTTGCGCTCGCCGCGGTCATTGCCCTCTTTGCGCTCCTTCACGCGCTGCAGGAAGCGAATTGGGGTGCCCAGGAAATCGAAGCTTTCGCGCAGGCGATTTTCCAGGAAACGCTCGAAGCTGAAGTGCAGGCGCTTGGCTTGATTCGTGAAGATCACGAACGTCGGCGGCGAGGTGGAGGCCTGCGTCATGTAGTAGATTTTCACGCGGCGCGCCGAAGGAGTGGTGCCGCGATCGAGATCGGTTTCCTTCAGCCAGCGATTCAGCTCGCCGGTGGAGATGCGGCGGCGGCGCGCGGCGGCCACGCGATCCATTAGATCGAAAATCGGCGCGACGCGCTGGCCGGTGAGCGCGGAAAGGAAAATCACCGGCGCATAATCGAGAAACTTGAATCGCGTGCGCACCAACTGTTCATATTCGGTCGCGAGGGCTTCAGGGCTGAAGGCCGGCGCGGGCGGTTTGACGGCGGCGCGCGCGTAACTCGACTTCTTTGCGGATTTATTTCGCGCCGCTTTATTTTCGGGCGCGGCTTTCACTTCGGCGGCCTTGGCGCGCGCGGCTTCGACGGCGAGATCCCATTTGTTCAGCACGAGAATCACGGAGCGGCCGGACTGCTGCGCGTAGCCCGCTATCGTAAGGTCACCCGCGGTGACGCCGACGCTGGCGTCCGCGACCAGCAGCGCGATATCGGCCTCCTCGAGATGGCGGCGCGCCATCATCACCGACATTTTCTCCGCCACCATCTTGGTCTTGCTCTTGCGGCGGATGCCGGCGGTATCAACGAAGTGATAGCGATGGCCGCCGCGCTCGAAGATGGCGTCCACGGCGTCGCGCGTGGTGCCGGGCTCCGGCGAAACGATGGCGCGATCGCTGCCGGTGAGTTGATTGAGCAGCGTGGATTTGCCAACGTTGGGGCGGCCGATGATGGCGATCTGGACGTCTCTTGGTTCTGCTATCGCAGGTTCCGGCTCGGGTTCGAGCGGCGCTTCCGAAAAATCGCGCGTGATGTGATCGAGCAGCGCATCGAGGCCCGTGCCATGCTCGGCCGATACGCCGAACACGTTGGGGCCGAGCGCGAAAAATGGCGCGGTGAGCGATTCCTGGCCGGCTGTATCCACTTTGTTGGCGGCGATCACCAGCGGCTTGCCGGTGGTGCGCGCGAGACGCGCAAGCTCAGCGTCAAGCGGCAGCAAACCCGCGCGCGCGTCCACGACCAGCACAAGCACTGCCGCGCTGTCGATCGCCACTTTCGCTTGGCGCATCACTTCGCGCGGCATCGCGGCCGTCTCATCGGGTACCAAGCCGCCGGTATCCACCACCTCAAACGCGCGGCCCTGCCATTCGGCCGTGCCGTGGATGCGGTCGCGGGTAATGCCCGGCTCGTCGGTGACGATCGAGCGGCGCGTACCGGTGAGGCGATTGAACAGCCGCGATTTGCCGACATTGGGCCGGCCGAGAATCACCACAATAGGCAGCGATTGGCTCATGGGAGTCTTACACTGTACCCCAGCCGGGGAATCCGCGCACCGGCGCGGCCCCAGGCGGGTAACCCGTGCCGGTGGCTGGCGAGGCGGGCCAGCCGGTGCGTGGTGAAATTATTTTCTACGCGGTGCGTATACAAGATGGTGGAAGCCACTGGATCGACAGGCGCCCCAGCCGTAGTGGCGGAGCCGACCGAGATTATTGACCGGGCGCGTCGCGGCGATAGCGAAGCCTGGGGCGAGGTTTATCGCCGTTACGCGCCGGCAATTTTCCGTTTTTGCCGGCGCATCCTGCCGACACGCGAGGACGCCGAGGACGCAACGATGGAGATTTTCTTGAAGCTGCGCGACAAGATTCGTCAATACGACCCCGACCGGCCGTTTTCGGCGTGGCTGTACCGCGTGGCCACGAATCACTGCTGGGATCAATTACGGCGGCGCAACGTGCGCCACGACAAAGAGACGGACGACATCGAAGGCATGCCGCTACAGCATCCGGACCCCAGTCAACTGGAGAAGATGATCACGGAGCGCACCGGCACGGATGTGCGTAAAGCGCTGGCGACGCTGCCGGCGCGGGCGCGCATGGCGCTGGTGCTGCGCTATTACGCGGAGATGAGTTACGAGGAGATCGCCGAAGCGCTCGGCGTACGGCAAGCGTTCGTGGGCGTGCTGCTGCTGCGAGCGCGCCATCAGTTGCGCGACGCGATGAGCGCAGGCCAAGCGGCAATGGCGTCGAAAGGAAACGCATGAACCACATCGACGAAATCACTTGCTTGCTGTACGTCGACGGCCAGCTCGATCGACCGGCCGCGGACGAACTTGAAGCCCACGTGCGCACGTGCGAATCCTGCGCCGCTATGCTGCACGCGCTTAAGCACGAATCGCTGGGATTTGCGCGCGCGTTCACCGAGGTCGATGAAGAATTGCCGGCGCGACTGGCGGAACCGGAGCGCGTGCGCGCCGCGCGTTGGGCGTGGTTGCTCGGTTTTGGCGTCGCTAGCGCGGCGGCCTATGCAGTGTGGGCCGGCGTGATTGAGCCGGTGTGGGAAAGTCTCTCGCAGGCGGGATTTGGGGCCAGTTCTCTACTCACGCTCGCAGTATTCGACGGAGCACTCTGGAAAGGATGGAGTTCAATGATCGATACCGTGCAAACAGCGGCTGTGGTGGCCCTGGGAATTTTCGTGCTTTCGCTTCTGCCCCTGCGTTGGCCGCGCAGAGCGACGATCGGCATCGTCGTGGGGCTGCTCGCGATGGTGGCCGGATTGGGCCTGGCGCAACCGGCCAGCGCGGCTGAAATTCACAAGGATCAATCGTACAAGCTCGAAAAAGGCCAGGTGGTCCACGACGATTTGGTCGTCGCCGGATCGAGCGTCGAGATCGACGGCACGGTCGACGGCGATCTGGTCGTTTTTGCGCAGAGCGTCACGGTGCGCGGACACGTCACCGGCGACATCCTGGGCTTTGCGCAAGATATGCGCGTCGATGGAACCGTAGATGACAACATTCGCGCGTTCGTGAACACGCTTACGCTCAATGGGTCGGTCGGCAAGAACGTCAGCATCGGCATAGGGAATGCGGACATCGGATCCGACGCCAAGATCGGCGGCAGCCTCACGGATTTCGGCAACGACATGATGATCGAAGGTAGCGTGGGACGCGGACTGCTGGCGGCTGGCACGCGTACGGAAATCGAAGGCTCCATCGGCGGCGAGACGCGCGTGTTGGGACAACAACTCACGATCGGATCGACGGCCATTTTGAGCGGCCCCGTTGAATTCAGAGGCGCACAGCCGCCCGAAGTGGCCGCTGGGGCGCATCTCGTAAGCCCCGTGGTCTTCGTCCAACAACGGAGGGCGCGGCGCCAAAGCACGGTGCGCACGGTCGTTCACGCCATCCTGCGCTACGGCGCGGCGGTCCTGATCGGATTGCTGCTGATGACGATCTTGCCGGGATTTTTTGACGCCGGCGTTCGGACGGCCCGACAGTGGCCATTGGCGCTGGGCGTTGGAACGTTGACCGTCATTGTGTGGATCTTCTTACTTGTCGTGGCCGTCGCGTTCTTGTTGGTTGGTGTGGGCGCGGGCCTCGCGATCGCTACATCCTTCTTCCCAGTCGCGTATCTATCGCAGATTTTTGTCGGCGCGTGGCTCGGCGGAGCCATCATGGCGCCGGCCGGTCCCGGCACTGGTCCTCAATTGGGCCGTTTGGCGCTGGGCCTGCTGATTATCGACGTGGTGAAACTTGTGCCGATCCTTGGAGGATTTGCGTGGCTGGCCGTGTTGTTGTGGGGAACCGGGGCGATTCTGCTGGCGATTTACGAGCAATCGCGGCGAGCGACTGTCGCGGCAGTGGCTGCATAAGCCTGCCCCGGTGCGTGCGGCACGCGGCTGGTCAGTTGAGTACGATTTTTGAGGCCAGCAAACTGGGGGTGCCGGCATTGGCGAAGAGCTGGCCGCGCACCGATACGCTGCCGTTGATTGGTATCTCCGTGAACACGGTTGCCCTGCCGCCGTATTCGGTGGCGCCGGTAGTCGAAACCGTGGCAATGATCTGCGCTGTGCCGGCCGCGCCAAACAGCGAAGGCAAATCCCCAATCGTCAGGTTGGGAAACGCTATGGGGCCCGTCGCAGTGGCCGTGAAGCGCGAGGCGCGCAGCAACACGCGATCCGCGTTGAGTGAAAGCCCTGAGGACGACGCATTCCGCCGCACGGAAACTTCCTGGCCCACAATCAGGTCCGCGGGTACATCGAAAAGATAGCCCGTCGTATTTTCGCCCATGTCGTCGGGTGCGAACGTTGTAGTCGCCGGCGGGACGTTCCAGTGCACCGTTGCAACGTTGCCGACGGCGAGGCCCGAGACGGCCGCCGATTCGTTCAGCACCACGTAGGTAAATTGCTGCGTGGGAACATTCACGGCTGTAATCACGCCTTCGACTTCCGTCTCGCTGGAATCGGCGTCCTTAAACCACAGATTTTCCGCGACGAACGTGCCGTTGGACTGCTCGCTCAGATCGGCGGAGATGATTTGGTTCGCCGCGAGACATGAAAACTTGGGCGTCGGGCACGTGGCGCTGGGAAAATCATTATAGATGGTGCTCGAATTCACGGTGGCGGTCAGCGAGCCGAGCGAATTCGCGATCGTGATCGTGGAATTCGCCGTGCTTAGGGATTGAATCTGACCCACGAAATCCTCTACCGAAGCCAGCGCCTCGCCCTTCGACGGCGGCGCAATCACCGAAACGCTGGAGCCGGCGCTGAAGTCCGCGCCCAGCGTGGCTGAGAATAAACTCGTCAAATTCAAATCCACCAGCACCGCTTGCGGCGAGCTTGCGCTGACGGCCAGCGCGGCCGGAAACGTGAGCGTCGGCGTTTCGTTGGTCGCTGTGGGCGAAACGGTGCACACTGAGCCCGCCGTGCACGCCGTGCCGCCGACAGTGATCGTGGCGGCCGTGTTGTTCACAAACGTCAGCGAAGGATTGGAAAACGTGAGCTTCAATGAAGTGTAACTGGCGTTGCTCACCGAGGTGGTCGAAAGATAGGCTGTTTCGGTCTGCAGGCGCGTGATTTCCTGCGTCACAGGAGCCGTGAGCAACTGGACGTTGCCCGGCTCAAGCATCGCGCTCGAAATCGTCACTTCAAATGAGAGCGGCGTCACACCGGCGGGCGGCGTGTCGGTTAGGAGCAAGGGCACTTCGGTCCCGGTACCCGTGCCGCCGGACCCCAACGACGACGTGACGGCATGGCTGCTGCAGCCGGCCAGCGTCGCGCCGAGCGCGAACGCAAGTATCCAATTGAGTTTCGACATATACGTTCCGCTCATTTTGCCACGCTAGCACATTGCAGCGCCGGCAAGCGGCCCGCGTGCGGAGCAGTTGAGCAAAGAGTTCTCCCTGGCCCGAGGGACGGGGGCGGGCAACGCGTGGGGCGGGACTAGAAACGAGATTGGCTCAGGCCGCGGGGATTCCGAGGCCGCGGCCCACTTCCGCGAGAATCTGCGCCGCGCGGTCGAGATCGGCGCGCTTGTGCGTCGCGGTGACGATGGCGCGCAGGCGCGCTTTGCCTTCGGGCACGGTGGGATAGCCAACGGCGGTGATGAAAACTCCGGCATCGAAAAGGCGGCGCGAGAATTCCTGCGCTTTGGCGGCGTCGCCGACGTGAATCGGCGTGATCGGCGATTGCGTGCGGCCCGTGGAGAAGCCCAGCTTGCGCAGGAGTCGCTGGAAAAACTTCGTGTTCGACCACAATTTGCGGATTCGCCGCTCGCCTTCGGGCGAATCGAGCAGCGTGAACGCGGCCTGGCACGTGGCCACCACGGACGGCGGATGCCCTGTGGAAAATAAAAACGGGCGCGCGCGATGGTGCAGAAAATCGATCAGCTCCGCCGAGCCGCACACGTAGCCGCCCATCGCGCCGATGGCTTTGCTGAGCGTGCCGACCTCGACATCGACGCGGCCGTGGCAGCCGAAATGGTCCACCGTGCCGCGGCCGTTGCGGCCGAATACGCCGGATGCGTGCGCGTCGTCGACCATCATGATGCAATTGTATTGCGCGGCCAGCTCGCAGAGGGCGGGCAGCGGGGCGACGTCGCCATCCATCGAGAACACGCCGTCGGTAATTAGGAGTTTTTTGCCGGCGAACGATGCGGTCTCGCGGCAGATGCGCTCGCAATCGGCGGCGTCGCCGTGGCGATAAACCTGAATCGCGGCTTTCGAGAGGCGGCAGCCGTCAATGATCGATGCGTGATTCAGCTCATCGGAAATGATCAGATCGTCTTTGCCGAGCAGTGCCGCGACTGTGCCGGCATTGGCCGTGAATCCCGATTGGAACACGACGCACGCTTCCGTTCCTTTGAAGCGCGCGATCTGCGCTTCGAGTTCCATGTGCGGCCGCATCGTGCCGGCGATCGTGCGGACCGCTCCCGCGCCCACGCCCCAGCGGCGAATCGCTTCGATCGCCGCGCGCCGAAGCGCCTTGTGTGTCGCCAAGCCCAAATAATTGTTCGAGCTGAGATTGATCACTTCCTTGCCATCGAAATCGGCGATCGGCAATTGCTCGCCTTCGAGCACGCGCAGCCGCGAATGCAGGCCCTTGGCCTGCATCTCATCGATTTGCTCCCGCAGAAATGAAAGTTGAGGTCGACTAGCAGAAGTCATAGAAACGCCTCCCTCCGCGCGCAGGATTCGGCGAAGATGATCGTAAGCAAAACGGCGGAACTCGACAACTCCGCGGAAGGCTCAAGAAATGGGGAGTTAGTGGCTGGCCAGCACCTTGGACAGGCGGAGGCGGATTCATTCAATTCCGCTGCGAGACGACGCTGGTGCCGATTCTGGTGCGCCACATCGATGCGACGACAAAAGGCCAGAATGTGATGTTCAAAAAAAGGAACGGGAGTGCAGTAATTATAAAACCCGTGACGAGCGCTCCCTCGCGCAGACCGAGAACGAAGCGCAGGACAAGACAAATCAGAAATCCTGGGATTGAAAATGTCGCGGAAAGGAGAACGCCGATTACGAGACTTTCCCCAACACGCCGCTTTCTCTCCCATTCGCTAAAATGGTCCCACTCTGTGGCGCCTGTTAGGTACCCCTGACCGCAGGCACATCGAAATCGTTCCCGTCCCATCGGTGCCCAGACATGGGCGCGGCTAGCGCGAAGGTGTTTCGTCAGATCCCGTCCGCACTTTTCACAAACATATACGTCGGCCCGGTTCGGAAATGCACTCGCAGGAAGCGTGATGAGAGGACGCGCACCTAAATTCAAGCTGTCCATGTTTCTCCGACAGATTACCGAGATCCAAGAAGGGAAATTGTACTCCTAGATTGTGGGAGTCGCATTACACGCGGCGCGCAGTCAGGCTACCGGAAACCAACTGACAGCTGAGTCGCTCGGCGCTCGCCGTGCGGGCTGGCTTTCGCTACAATCGCGGCCGTGCCGCGCGGCGTGAGCGCGCGCGGCGGCGAAGGGGAGCGGCGTGAGCGTGAGGCAACGCGTGCGCGAAATTCGCGAAGGATTTGCGCCGGCGTTTTGGGTCGCCAATACTTCAGAGCTATTCGAGCGCCTGGCCTACTATGCCGTGCAGGCGGTGCTGGCGATTTACTTGCACGAAACGCTGCGCTTCAGCGACGCGCAGACCGGCGACCTGATCGGATATTTCGGCGGCATCGTGTGGTTCCTGCCGATTCTGGGCGGCGCGCTGGCCGACGCCATCGGTTTCCGCCGCGCGCTTTCACTCGCCTATCTGGTGCTGAGCGCTGGATATTTTCTACTGGGCTCGCTGGGCGCGCCGTGGATGGCGCCGGTGGCGCACGCCATGCCGCTCGAGCGATTGGTGCTGCTCGTGCTGCTGGTGCCGGCGCTGGGCCCGGCGATCGTGAAGCCGTGCGTGGTGGGCACCACGGCGCGGGCGTCAAAAGAAAATGTTCGCAGCATCGGCTATTCGATTTACTACACGCTGGTGAATATCGGCGGCGCGGCGGGGCCGCTGGTGGCGTCGGAAGTACACAAGCGCTGGGGCGTGCCGGCGGTGTTTCGCGTGGCGGCGCTGGCGGTGTTTCTGATGGTGTTTGCGGTGATCTTCTTTTTCAAAGAGCCGCAGAGCGCCACCGAGAAACGCACGGCGAATTTTGGTGCGGCGCTTCGGAATTTTTTTCACATCGTCGGAAATATTCGCTTTCTCGCTTTCCTGGTGATCTTTTCGGGCTTCTACGTGGTCTTCTGGCAGCAATTCATTTCGCTGCCGCTGTATCTGCACGCGTACGTGAATTCGCACGCCAACGTCGAGCGCATTTTGGCGACCGACGCGATCGCCGTGATTTTCTTGCAAGTGCCGATTACATATTTAACGCGCTGGATTCCGGCGTTTCCGGCGATGGCGCTGGGCGTGCTGATTTCCGGCGCGGCGTGGCTGATCCTGGCGTCGCACGCGAGCGTGGGCGCGGCGATCGCGACGATTATAGTGGTGGCGCTGGGCGAAACGATTCAGGCCGCGCGCTACTACGAATATATTTCGCGCCTCGCGCCGCCGGGGCAGCAAGGCACGTACATGGGCTTCGCGTTCTTACCCATCGCCATCGGTTTCGTGATCGGCGGAACGATCGGCGGCCGCCTGGTGCACTATTTCGGCGAAGTCGCGCACCAGCCGCAGCGCATGTGGCTGGTAGTTGCGGCCATCGGTTTTGCGACGACGCTGCTGCTATGGATTTACAACATGGTGGTGCGTCCGACGTTCGGAGCCGCGGCGGCGGTATCCGCGGCAAGTGAATGACACGCGGGGCGCGCGGCGCTAGAATGCCCGCTGCTCGGCAAGTGGATGCCCGGCCCGAAGCCTCGTATAGGAGAATCGACGACCATGCAAATCTTGCAATCGCCTAAATCACGCGCGCTTTTGGCGCTGGTTGTGATCGCGAGCATCGGAGTGCTGCTGGCCGCGCCCATGCCGACCACGCAGACGGTGCAGTACAAAAGTGGAGACGAGACCGTCAGCGGCTATCTTGCGCTGCCGGCGGGCGGCGGACGGCATCCGGCGATCATCGTGATTCACGAATACTGGGGATTGAACGATTGGATCAAGGGGAACGCCCAGAAGTTCGCCGACCAAGGCTACGTGGCGCTGGCGGTGGATTTGTATCGCGGCAGCGTGGCCACTACGTCCAGTGACGCGGTGGATTTGATGCGTGGGCTGCCGAAGGATCGCGCGGTGCGCGATCTGGAAGCTGCGTTCACGTATCTCGCTTCGCGGCCGGACGTCGATCCGGCGCGCATCGCTTCGATCGGCTGGTGCATGGGCGGTACGTATTCGTTTCAAACGGCGATTCACGAACCCGCGCTGGCGGCCTGCGTGGTTAACTACGGCGCGCCCCCGACCGATCCCGCGGACATCGCCGCGATCCATGCACCAATCCTGGGCAATTTCGGCGCCGACGATCGCGGAATCACTCCGGATGCCGTGAACACATTCAAGCAGGCGGCGCAGGCGGCGGGCAAATCGGTCGATCTGAAGGAATACGAGGGGGCGGGCCACGCTTTCGAGAATCCGAACAACGCCGGTGGCTATCGGCCTGATGCCGCCGCGGACGCGTGGGTTCGCATCAACGCGTTCTTGGCGAAGCAACTCAAGCCGTAGTGCCGCGCATTCTTCTCCGCGCCACGCGCCGCACGCAATGGGTACTCTCGCAAGGTTGGCAGCTCTCGCGATGCTGCTGGCGCACGGTCCCGTCCGCGCGCAAATCGTTTCGTATGCGAGCGGCCAGGAAACCGTGCGCGGATATCTCGCGCTGCCGGGCGCAGTCGGCCGCCACCCCGCCATCATCGTGATCCACGGAGATCAAGGCCTCACCGATTGGACGAAGCAGCAAGCGCAGAAACTCGCGGCGCGCGGCTACGTTGTGCTGGCCGTCGATCTTTATCGCGGCGCCGTTGCCCGCGACGCCGAAGACGCGCATGAATTGAGCCGCGGCCTGCCCGACGATCGCGCGCTACGCGACCTTGCAGCCGCGGTCGCGTATTTGGCGGCGCGGCCCGATGTGCGCGATACAAAAATCGGCGCGATTGGATGGAACATCGGTGGCTGGTACGCGCTGCAGCTTGCGATTCACGAACCGAATCTTGCGGCGTGCGTTTTAAACGACAGCGCATTGCCCACCGATGCCGCCGATATCGCAAGCATTCGCGCGCCGGTGCTAGGCAATTTCGGCGCCGACGACCGCGGAATCCCCGCCGCGGCGCTGCATGCTTTTGAGTCGTCGATGCGCGCGGCGGGCGGCTCGGCGGATCTGAAGGCGTATTCCGGCGCCGGCGACGGTTTCGACGATCCCAACGACGCCGAACACTATCGCCCCGACGCCGCCGCTGACGCGTGGAATCGCACGCTCGCTTTTTTCGCCAAAACGCTTGTGCCTTAATTTGTCGGGCTCGGAGTGGTGGGCGGCGTAACGCGCTCACAACGAAGTCTGGTCGAGCAGAGCCAGGGCTTCGCGAGTAGTAGTGAGTCGAGCGCCGCGCGCAGCCAGTTCATCGAGCGTGCGGCGGCCGTCTTCGGGCTTCAGCGTTTCAATCGCGTCCGTCACGATTGCCACGCGACGCCCTCGCTCAAGCAATCCCTTCGCCGCAAAGTTCACGCAGTATTCGGTGACCACGCCGAACACGATGAATTCCGCGTCGCGATCGGTGATCTCCGCAAGGCGGCCGATTACCGCGTCCGCGTTCGGATTGTCGAACACGTTGAGCGTCTGCTTTTCAAGAATGGCTTGCTGAAAGCCGCCGAGCGCGGCCGGCAGCGGCGCCGCCGTTCGATTCGGCACCACAAAAAAATGTTCTGTCAGCGTTTCCGGCACAATCGCTGCGCCTGGTGTACCGCGCATGCAGTGCGGCGGCCACGCGCGAAGCTCGGGATCTTCGGGAGTGTGCGCGTCGCCGCTCGATACCATGAACACTCGCCCTGCGCGCGCCGCGCCGGCGAGCAGCGTCAGATTCGGCAGAAGTTTTTCCGCGCCCGGCACGTAGAGTTTTCCTCCGGGCAAGACAAAGTCAGCTTGCGTGTCCACGTCCCAGAAAATCACTTTGCGCGAAACCATTTCGTCCACCTAAACGCCGCGCCGTGCGCGGAATTGTCTCGGAGTTAACGCGCGGCGCGCTCCACGCGCCGCCGAACTTCGTCCAGCAACTCCACCAATCGCTCGCTGTGACGCACCGGATACGCGGGACACGCCGCCAAACCACGCACCGCGTCCGGCAGCCGCGCCACCTGTTCCAGACACCGCTGCTGTGCTGTGCCGAGATCTGTCGGCGGCGCGACCGAGCGCCCTGCGCGCATCACAAGCTCGAGCAGCGGCCCAGCGCGCGAAACGCTCTCGTCTTCGAGAGCGATGATGTCCTCCGTGAATTTCCCCTGGCCGTCCTGCCGGCGGAAGATCTGCTTCTTTCCCGGATACGTCACCTTGGCCGCGCTGAATTTCGCGGCATTGCGCACCGTGCCGCCGGTTTCCACCTCCACCAGTTTGTAAATCACGCTGAGCGAAGGCGCGTCGCTGGAAGTCGTTAACGCCGTGCCAACGCCAAACGAATCGATGCGCGCGCCTGCGGCCAGCATGGCTTCAATGCGATCCTCATCCAAATCGCCGGACGCGAAAATCTCCACATCGTTCCACCCGGCTTCGTCCAACCGCCGGCGAATCCACACGCTCGCTTCCGCGACGTCGCCGCTATCCAGACGCACGCCGCGCGGTTTGCGGCCCATGGCCAGAATCGTTTCGACAGCGGCGCGCACGTCATAGGTATCCAGCAGCAGCACGGCATTTTTGGGAAAGATATCCAGGAACCGCCGAAACGCTTCCTTCTCATCCTCAAACGCCATGATCCACGAGTGCGCTTGCGTGCCGAACACCGGAATGCCGAAACGGTGGCCCGCAGCCACGTTCGACGTGCCGCTACAGCCGCCGATGAACGCAGCGCGCGCAGCCAGCACGCCGGCTTCCGGACCGTGCGCGCGCCGGGTGCCAAATTCCACCACGCGGCGCCCGCGCGCAGCGGTAACGACGCGCGCGGCTTTACTGGCGATCAATGTTTGGAAATGAATGGCCGACAAAAGATACGTCTCGACGATTTGCGCTTCGGCGATCGGCCCCGTGACGCGCACGATCGGCTCATCGGGAAAAGTCACCGTGCCTTCGGGAACGGCCCAGATGTCGCCGGTGAATTTGAAGTGTGCGAGGAAATCGAAAAAATCTTCGCCGATACCCGCGAACACCGGATGCCGCCGCAAATATTCAATTTCGTCGGCAGAAAAGTGAACGCGCTCGAGATACTCGATGGCCTGCGCCAGTCCGGCCGCCACCAAATAATTTCGCCGTGGCGGCAGTCCGCGCACGAACAATTCAAACGTGGCGCGCGCATCGAAGCCGGCTTTGCGATAGCCGGCCGCCATGGTCAGCTCGTAGAGATCCGTCAGCAACCCGGAAAATTGTGGATTTTGTGACATCGGTGGCGAAAACGATTATGCCATTCGCAGCGCGCTGGATGCGCGTGCAAAGAATAAGACCCTCAGGCGGCTAGCTGTCGCCTGAGGGCCGTCGAATCCTTGGCCCGCGCTGACGGAGACAGCTCCGCGCAGCGCGCAACCGAAACTACTTCTGCGTGACGCTTGCTCTTCCTGCGACTAGCTCAGTACCGCGTCCTTGAAGGCCTTGGCCGCGCGGAGCCGAACCACCGTCTTGGCCTTGATCTTGATGGCCTCGCCGGTTTGCGGATTGCGGCCCATGCGCGCCTTGCGATGCGCCTTCACCGCGCGACCGATATTCGGAATCACGAATTTTCCAGCGCCGCCCTTGCATTCTTTGACGGCCAGCTTGAACAATTCTTCAAAAAATATTGCCACGGACTTGCGCGACGTTCCCGTCTTTTCCGCAAGGTAACCCACGATCTTGGACTTGCTCAACGGTTTTGCAGCCATCGAATCTCGTTCTCCTTTTATCTGGTCTCGGGGTGTTTGCAGGCCCAGCGAAACATTGAGCCCTGTACGGCGAGCACTATAGACGCCTGATTCAGCTATGGCAAGCGAAAACATTCAAAAAACCCAGATAAAATGCGGCTTCGGGAACATGGGCACCGCCGATCGGCCCGCCCAGCGCGCCATTTCGTTCCGCCACTCCGCCTTTATTCTTCAGTTGAGGTCTCGCGTCCGGCTATAATGTCCGGCGATTCAAAAAGCAAAGGAGAACGATTCGATGCCAAATTGGGAAGCGCTCGAAAAAGGTTTCACCTCGCGCCTGCAACTGAAACGGCCGCCCGTAGCCGTCGCGTTCCTGGATTCGCCGCCCGCCGGCGTTGAGCCGTTCAAGGGATCGGCGCCGGCAGGCTGCAGCTTCTGGAAACTGGCCGCCGACGGCCGCGTTTTTTCCACCGTCGCCGCGGATCACTACAATTGCCCGATCGGCAGTCACACGCACAACCTGCCGCTGCCCGCGGATCGCGCGAAGGATGCCGAGAAGGTGATGGGGATGATGTTTGAATTGGGCTACATTCGCCCGGAAGAAGTCGGCGGCATTCCCAAGCTGGGAAAAACGCCGGCATCCATCGTGTACGCGCCGCTCGGACGCACGCCGGTCACGCCGAGCGTTGTGCTGTTCATCTGCCCGGCATCGTCAGCCATGTTGCTGAACGAAGCCGCGACACGCGCGGGCTCCGGGGGTTCGCTTCCCGTGCTCGGCCGGCCGACCTGCATGGCGTTGCCTGCCGCGCTGGCAAAGGGCACGGTGGCAAGCCTGGGTTGCATCGGCAATCGCGTCTACACTGGAATTGGCGAAAGCGAAATGTACTTCGCCGTGCCCGCGGCCGATATCGAGCGCGTAGCCGAAGCGCTCGGCGTCATCGCCGAGGCCAACACGGCGCTCGCCGAATACGCGCGCGGCAAATTGGTGCAGCTCACCGCGAATTAGGTTGGCAAGCTCGACAGCGTCACTAGGCGCGCCGGCGCATACGCAGCGCGGCCGGCGCGCGAAAACTCACTTCATATCGCCGAGGCCTTGGTAGAACGCCGCCACGGCCTTTATCCCGCCAAAATAATTGTCCAGCGAAATGTGTTCGTCCGGCGCATGAGCGTTCTCATCCGGCAGCCCGAATCCCAGCAAGATGCAGGGAACCTTAAACGTATCGTGCATCTGCGTGACAAACGGAATCGACCCGCCTTCGCGGATGAACACGGCCGGCTCTCCAAACCCTTTCTCCAGCGCTTGCCTCGCCACGCCGAAATACGGATGGTGATACGACGCCACCCAGGGCTCGCCCGTGCTCAATAGCTCAAACTTGCAATGCACAGTTTTCGGCAACAGGCGCCGAATTTGCCGCTCCACCAATCGCGCGATTTTCGCCGTATCCTGCCACGGCACCAACCGAGTGGAGAATTTCGCGTGCGCCTTCGACGGAATTACGGTCTTCGAGCCTTCTTCCGTGTAGCCTCCCCAGATGCCGTTCAATTCCAGCGTCGGCCGGCACCACAAGCGCTCGGGAATCGAAAAGCCCTTTTCGCCGTCGAGGCCCGGCGCGCCCACGGTCTTCCGAAAATCCTTCACTTTCCACGGCAGTCCGTTGATCGCCTTGCGCTCTTCACGCGAAATCGTGGCGACGTCGTCGTAAAATCCCGGCACAGCCACGCGGAAATTTTTGTCGTGCAGCTTGGCAAACAGTTCGCACAAAATCTGCAGCGGATTGGGGATCGCGCCGCCGAACTCGCCGGAATGAACGTCCTGAGCCGGTCCCGTCAATTCGATTTCGTAGTAATTCAGCCCGCGCAGACCGTACGTGATCGAAGGCACGCCAGGAGCCAGCATCGTCGTATCCGATACGATCAGCGCATCGGCCTTCAGCTTCGCCTTATTGGCCTGCACGAAATCCCACAGATTTTCGCTGCCGACTTCTTCTTCGCCTTCGATCAGCACCTTTATATTGATCGGCAGCTTTCCATTCACCTGCCGCAGCGCTTCGAGCGCGCGAATGTGGATGTGCACCTGGCCTTTGTCGTCTACCGTGCCGCGGCCGAATAGATTTCCGCCGCGAATCGTCGGCTCAAACGGCGGCGAGGTCCACAGCTTTATCGGATCGGCCGGCTGCACATCGTAATGGCCGTAAAGCAAAACGGTCGGCTTGCCCGGCGCTTCGAGCGATTCGCCGTACACCAGCGGATGCAATTTCGTCGGCAAAATTTCCACCTTATCGAGGCCGACGCGCCGCAGCCGCTCCGCCACCCATTGCGCGGCGCGCTCGATGTCCGGCTTGTGCTTGGCCTGCGCGCTGATGCTGGGAATCCGCAACAACTCATACAAATCGCTCAGATGCTCCTGACTTTTGGTGTCGATGTAATCAAAGAGGTTCATGCGTGCTCCGATCTTGCTCGCCTCGATTTATACCACGCTCACGCGGGAAGTTGGCGGTTTGCGCGAACACATTTCGCAGGACTAAATGTGGCCTTCGATCTGACGTGCGCGTATCCTCGTATGTTATACACGCAACCAGCAGCCGTCCGCGACCGCCGGGGGCCGGCCCACATCCATGGCGCAATCCATTCAGCGCAAATTGCAATTGGCTCGCCGGATGTCGCGCCTCGGCACCGAGACCGCCTTCGAGGTGCTAGCCAAAGCGCAGGCGCTCGAGCGCCAAGGCAAAAGCATCATCCACCTGGAAATCGGCGAGCCCGATTTCGCGACGCCGCCACACATCGTGGAAGCGGCTGTTGACGCGCTCCATAAAGGTTGGACGCACTACGGACCTTCCGCAGGCCTGCCCGATCTGCGCCAAGCGATCGCCGCCTACGTGAGCCACACGCGCAAGATTGAAATTTCTCCCGAGGAAGTGGTGGTCACGCCCGGCGGCAAGCCGATCATTTTTTTCTCGATTCTGGCGTTGATCGATGAAGGCGATGAAGTCATCTATCCCGATCCCGGCTTTCCTACGTACGAGTCAATGACGCGCTACGTTGGCGGCACGGCTGTGCCATCCGTTTGCGCGAGGAGCGCGACTTCACGCTGGATGTCGATGAGCTGGCATCGCTAATCACCGATCGCACGAAGCTCATCATTCTGAATTCGCCACAAAATCCCACCGGCGGCGTGATGCCGCGCAGCGACATCGAGCAGGTCGCTAAAGTGATCGGCGACCGCAACATCATGGTGTTGTCCGACGAAATCTACAGTCGCCTGCTATTTGAAGGCGAGCATTTTTCGATCGCGTCCGTGCCCGGTATGAAGGAGCGCACGATTCTCCTCGACGGCTTCTCGAAAACCTACGCGATGACCGGCTGGCGCATGGGCTATGGCGTAATGCGTGCGGATCTGGCGACGCACATCACGCGCCTGATGACCAATTCCAACTCCTGCACAGCGAGCTTCACGCAAATCGCGGGCATCGAAGCGCTGCGCGGAGATCAAAGTTCCGTGAATCGCATGTGCGCTGAATTCATGCGCCGTTGCGAAGTTTTCATCGCCGGACTGAACAAGATCAAAGGATTTGGGTGCCGCATGCCCAAAGGCGCGTTCTACGTCTTTCCCAACATCACGAAGACCGGATGGAAATCGAAACCCCTCGCCGACGCTCTGCTCGATCAAGCCGGCGTCGCCGCCCTTTCCGGCACATCCTTCGGCGCGTTCGGCGAAGGCTACCTGCGCTTCAGCGTCGCCAACTCCCTCGAAAACCTGCAGGAAGCCCTCGATCGCATCGATCGCTGGACGAAACAAAATCTCTAGAGCCATCCACATCGCGAGACACGTCGCGGGGCCGAACCTTTGACGCGGATGTGCGCCGCGCGCCCCGATGAGCCGGCCCGGGGCATCTAACAAATCGGAGCCACCAGCAGGCTCCGGCCGCTGCCTTTTTTGATTGCGGCTCAAATGCTCACAGGAGATTCAATCATGTCCTCGAACGCCGTTGCAGCGAACGCGAGCGCAAATTTCCGCACCTTAGGCGCACTCTGGTTCGTGTACGGACTTCTTCGCATAGTCGCCGCGATTGGCCTGCTCGTTTACTCCGCCACGGCCACGTTAATGTTTGGCGCCCTGCTCAACCGCGTGGCCAATCCGTTCATGCTGATGGATATTTTCCACATCCTATATATCGGGGCCATCGTTTTGGCGCTGCTCTGCGGAGCTTTGGGACTGCTGGCCGGAATGGCTCTGATGAGTGGCGGGAGGTCGAGCCGCACCCTAGGCTTGCTTGCGGCATTCTTTTCGCTTTGCAATCTTCCATTCGGCACCACGTTGGGGATCTACACGCTCGTCGTTTTGCTGCCCATCCGAACGAAGTAGTTCCTTGCTCGCTGGGCAGAAACGATTGCGGCGCCTGCGGAACGCGACGAATACGAAGTCGCGCGCGGAGAAAATTAGTCCGTGAGTTGGCCGTGGAAGGGATCGGCGCCGATGGTGCCGCGCAGTTCCGTCAAATACGCGGGCGCGCTGACGCGAGCCAATTCGGCGCGCGCGGATTGCAGGCGCTCTTCCACGCTGAATTCGTGAATCGTGGCGGATGCCGCCGCGTGGCGGAATGTTTCAAGCGCGGCCACGTGGCGATTCCACAGCGCGATATCGCGCTGCTGTTTCACGCGCAACCGCTCGCGATACCATTTGCTGGCGAGCAGCGTTTCGCGCTCGAACAGCGCGCGAAATTCCGGCGAAGCCAGATTCATACCTTCATAGGACCCGTTGGCCATGATGTGCAGCAGCACCTTCAGCGGAGGACACGCCGCCGCCACGCTGCCGTCCTCAAAATAATTCAGCGCCACGCGACGCTGCGCTTCCACGATCGCGTCGATTCCGGCGGCGAACATTTCCACGCCTTGCTTTTCCGGCCGGAGAATTTCCTCTGTGAACACGGCGTACGGAGTCTCAAAGATGCGGCCCAGGAATCGATCCACAAAAAGCGAAGTGATGCGATAACCCAAGCGGCTCGCCAGGATTTTGCGGCCCGCGAACTCGAAATCCTCCACGCGCTCGAGCAATCCATTCTCGATCAGGTATTTCGGCTCGCGCTCGTGGAAGCGCATGCGGCACCAAATCTCCGGCACCAACATGCTTACGTCGTGATCGACGCGCACGCGCGGTCCCACGTACCCCGCAGAAGTCGTGAACCCGGCGTACTGCGTGAGGATCGAGGACACCAGCGCGTTGTTCAAATCCACCACCGGCCACAGCGCGTTGAACGGACCTTTCGTCAGCGCGCCTTCGCTGCCGAAGCCGGTGGTCGAAGGCGATTTGCCCGTCAGGCTGGAGATGAACTCCATGAATAGCTCGGGCAATTCCTGATAGTGGATCGGGTTATACACCGCGAGCGGCGGCAAATCGATTTCGGGATCGGGAGGATTGTTGCGCCGCCCGGGCAGCACCGCGTCGACGGGAAAATGCACGGGCCGCTCCGCCGGGATTTCGCGCTCCAGGCGGGCGGCAATTTCAGCCAGATACGTTTCGCGTGGATTTTCCAGATCCGGCCGCCGCTGCAAGTACCGCGGATTCTTGGAAGGTTTCCCGTTGACCATGCGCGGATGCGCCGACGAAACGACATACGAGGTCGCGGCGCCAGCCACGAACTCCTCGATCAGGCGCTTCATCGGCTCCGTGTATTTGTCGAATTCGGCCACGTGCCCCGCGATGCGTGCGGCTTGCTCGATCTGAAACGGCTCATAATTCGAGAGGAACGTGCCGGAGCTTGCGATATCGGCCTCGGCCTGGCGGTCGGCGCCGCGCAAAATGGCTTCGTCAGGCCGCTGGAAGAGCAGCAATTCACAATTTTTCACCAGCTTCACGCTAGGGTTCGGCGAATCTTTCACCAGATCGTTCAAGCTTTCGCGCGGCAGCACCACGGACACCGTGATGTCATCCTCCACTTGCACTTTATCGGCGGGATAAAAATCCGGCCGCAATTTGTAGATGCGCCACGCGCCCTCTTCGTCGAATCCCACGCGCAGGTAATTGCTCACCAGGCGCTGATTGTCGAATTTCAGCTCGTGGCCCCAGAAGCCGTTGATGCGGTCAACGGAAAAATGCTTGCGCCACTCATCGCCCCACTCGGCGCGGTAATAGCGCTTCACGGTGAAAACGAGTTGCCGAATCGTTTGCGGCAACGCGCGCAGCCAGGCGTTATGCTCGTCGGTGTGCTCGGCCGAAGGAGTCAGAAGCTGGATCACGGAGCCGAGCGTGCGCTCCGGGCTCAGAATCTTTCGCCTGGTGCGCTCGTCGGGCGCGCGATTCTTGTAGATGCGCGAAAAATCCATCGCCAGAATTTCCGCCACCTGATTCATATCGTTGTGATAGTCGCGCACGAATACCGGTCCATTCAGAATTACGTTGGCGATGGATTTGGAGATTTCAGATTTTCCACCGCCGGAAACCGTGCACGGTTTGTGGCACAGCGTGCCGCGCGGACGCGTGCCCACCATTCGCCACGCGGAGCCGGCCGACTGTTTTTCCATGCGTACGCGAAAACCGGAAGGCAGCACGTAGGTGGTTTCGCGGCGCAGCGTCAGACTGCGCTGCGCGCCGTCGCCGCCCCAGCGAATCGTGCCGTCGAGCACGTTGAAGCGCGCGTCTTCGGGGACGTAAAGAACATTCGAGTAGCGCCGATCGACCGCGTATCCTTCGGGCTTGCGCGCCACCATCGGCCCCAGCAAGCGCATGGCATCGCCGAACGCGGATTTTTTCAGGCTCACCGTGCGCCCGGCGTGGAAATCCTGCCCCAGGACGTACGTCGCAAACGCGATTGCGCCGCCCGCATGTTCTTCTTCGGACAATCCGTAGAGGTTGGAAGCGAAGCTGATCTGCGCCTTCACCTCTTTCTTGCAGTAGCCGTAGTAATTGTCCGCGATGATCGTGACCATCACACCGCGCGCATCGCGGCACGCCACCTTGAACGCGCCGCCACCGTTGTACGGCTCGAGCGCGTCGCGCCAGAACATTCCGTCGCGCCGCTGCCGTTCCGTGGCTTCGCTTTCGTGCGGCAGCCCGAGATCCTTTTTCAGAATTCCGGCAAGATGCGGCGCCAAAATCACGCAACCCGTGTGTCCCGTCCAGTGCGTCACGTCCAGCGCAGCGTCGTTTTCCGGCAAGTACGGATCGCCGGCATTACCGAAAATTCCCTCCACAAAATCCAGATTGCTCACCAAGCTGCCCGGCGCGAAAAATCGGATCTCCATCGACTTTTCCGGATCGCGGCCGGTCGCCGGACAAACCAGCGGCCGCATCAGCAGCGAAACGAACAATCGCACCTGCGCGCTCTGCTTTGCCGCAAACGGCAGCACCATCACTCCCTCGGGCGGCTTCAGCGCGGCATCCAACAGCGCGGCGAATGCTTTCTTGGGCACCGCCACTTTGTCCGCCGGAACCGGCAAGCCGCCTTCGACGATGTGAAAGATTCCCTGCGTCGTGCGCCGATCGCTCTTCGGATTGTGCAAAATCCCCTGCGGCACGCGGTAGGACTGCAAGTAAGGCGAAGAAAAATTGTCTCCGCCGTGCGGCAAAGACATCACGCGCGCCAATCCCGGCCGATCGAGCACGAAAGAACTGTTCGGCAGGCGCGCCGTTCCGCGCGGGCATTCGGCGTGGAGGTAATCGTCCAGAAACACCTGAATGCGCTGATCCGCGGGGCACAAATTCTCGCCGAGCATCAAATCTTTTTGGTGATAATTGCGCAGTAGCGGACGGGCGATTGCAAGAAAATCGCTATCGGTGGGAAGGCTCGCAGGCTGGCCCAGCGCGGCCAGTTTTAATTCGATGTAGCGGACAACTTCAGACGCGGAAGCCGCAGCCGTCGCGACTTTCCCGGCCGGCGCGTCCGAAATCCGCCCATGAGCTGATTGAGCCATTCGGAATCATAGCATAGGCGCTAAAGCTCTTCCGCGCTCTGCTGCCGATTCCGGCGTCCGCGTGAAATGCGCGCCGACAGGAGAGGAACACACGAAGCTCCGCACCGAGATTTGACGACCTTGTCCGGAAGGACAGGTTGCTGGCAGGAACGCGCGCGCGCTTGCGCCATTGACGCGTGAAAACACCTGTCGCAGCATAAAGTTGCCATGGGAGCATCCTCCGTTTCGGCAGATCGTCGCAGCACCCGCGTCTTCATGCGCGTGCGCGTGGTGGCGGCGGGAAAGAATATCAGCGGCCGGCGCTTTCGCGCGGCGTGCGAGACGATCGTCATCAACGCCCACGGCGGCCTGGTCTATCTCGATCAGGAACTCGCCATGGACGCCATGATCACGCTCGCCAACCCGTTCACGCAGGAAGAGCAAGAATGCCGCGTCGTGTATCTCGGCGAGTCCGTGGATAAAGGCCAGCGTGTCGGCGTCGAGTTCCTCTCGCCATCGCCGCATTTCTGGGGCGTGGATTTCATCCCCCAGGATTGGCCCGCCAAATCCTCGTCGATCCCCGCGCAGTCGAACTGAAAACTCACCCCGCAGTTGCACGCCAGGCGCATCCGAAACGCGTGATGTTTGCAGCCTCGCGCAACGCGCCTGTAAACTAATTGCCGGAGGGGTGGCCGAGCGGTTGAAGGCAGCGGTCTTGAAAACCGCCAGGCTCGAAAGGGCCTCGAGGGTTCGAATCCCCCCCCCTCCGCCATTCAGTCTGCCGTTTTCTCTCCCTCTCTTGCATTCTGCGCGAAAGCCTCATCTTGCGGCCCATAATGCGCAAAGGTGGCACCGGCCGCTGTTGCTTATTTCTCTCGAATAGAGAGAAATGGTGCGAATCCGACCATTTCTCTCCGAGGCGGCGCCGAGTAGTGCCGTTCCGCCGACCGAACGCAACGGCGTGAATGACCGTTGAGATAAGCCGGCTGGGCACCGGACATCACCCGTACTAGAACCCACATGTCCGATTACTGCTGGCGGCTCAGACGGTCGACGCAACACCTGCGTGAAGTTTACTCGCAGGAGTTTGGAAACCTAAGGTCTTTCTCGGGCGTTGATTCAAGCGCAGCGCAACCTGGTCGAGCTGCGCTTGCGAA
>JBEKDK010000031.1:0-32752 GCA_050014395.1 Candidatus Acidiferrales bacterium
CACGAGCGTCACTTGCACGGCGACCGCCAAGATGCTGACGACCGCGCGCACCGGTCGATTGACGACGTTGTGATACACCAATGGGCCCATCATTGTTGGGGCCTCGGTTGGGGCGCCGCTTGGTCCTTCGGCTGCGGCTTGGGCTGATCCTCCGCCGGAGTCGCCGCGGTTTCTTCGTCGACGTTCACCAGATCGCTGCCCGCCGGCTGCGCAAGGTCGAAGCGCTCGGCGGGAATCGCGGCGTTCAGCGCGAGCTTGGTGATGCGAATTTCGAGTTGATAATCCTCCTGCGGGCGCTCGAGGCGAATATCGCGCGGGAACTGTAGCGCGTGCGGACTCGCCGCGGCGGAAGAAGTCGCGGCGTCCGGCGCGGCGGCGGCCGGCGCAGTATCAGGCGCGGCCCAATCGGAGTAGGCGATGTCGGAATCGAGGCGGCCTTCGGGGCCATAAATTTGCACGCGTGCGATCGACAGATCGGCGCGATCGAACCAAATCTTGCGCGCGATTTCCGGGCCCGCATCGCCGCGGCGCAGCTCCGTGAGAACATAAAAGCGAATCGGCGAAGCGTCGAATTGCTCGATCAATACGTCCGAATCGTTCGAAATTTCCGGCCAGAAAATCGCGTCAAGCACGTGCTGCGGACGCAAGTTCTCAATGGGCTTCTTCGAGGGCCGCACCAGAGTATCCGAGCCGACCAGAAATTTATTCTTCGACGGAATGAAGATGCGAAACGTTTGGCCGTCGCTGGTCATATCGAAAACGTCCTTGGCGATCACCGGGGCCTGGCCGATCATGCGAATTGACGCGGGGCGCTGCGCCAGGATGAATCCGTGGACATCGTGATACTGCTGGATCACGCCGCTATACGCGGAGCCGGCGGTGGGAATTAAATCCACCCTAGCGTTCACGCTCTCGATGCTGCGCGACTGCTCGTTGTAGGCGGCGAGGAGCTGCGCCTTGGTGGCCTCCAGCGCGGGGCGCGCTTCCTGCGATGGCGGAACGTGCGTCGTGCTGGACACATGGCAGCCCGCGGCCGCGAGCGCGACGACGAGCAGGGCCACAGCGCGCAGCACCCGAAGCGATTGTGTGAGATTGCGTTTATTCATACTTGCACTTAACAGTTTGCGCTGCGTCGTGTAGGCAAACCCGAAAATTTAGCAGCGCCGCTCAGTAGCGTCAACAAACTATGCCGATCTGGGGCTGGGGGTTCGCCTACTCGGCACGCACAACATCCACATTCAAGGAAAGCTTCTTCAGCGCCGGTTGTATTCGCCGAATCACTTCCGCGCTCGAAAGGCGATTCGTCAACAGCGTGAGAAAGCCATTCTCAAAATCGCAAACCGCGCAAAACAGATAAGAATCGATCACCGGCGCGTAGGCGTCCACGCCGCTGCTCGAAAGCGTGCCTTCGAGTTCGGCGTCCTCCGCAGGCAACGATCCTCCGGCGCGCGCGCCGAAGGTTTCCGCGGCGAAACGCTCGAACAGACTGACCAACACATCCACAGCGGGCGCGGGCACCACAAGCGAACGCGCCGCGGCTTGGCGAAATTCGATGCTGCGGCGCGCGCAGTAATCGCGGACGCGCTCAATGTGCGCGAAGAAATCGAGCGCCCACGGCTCACCGGCAGCGATTGCGGCCAGCGCGGCGGCCCAGACGCGGGCAGCGTCGTTGCCGCGCACAGGTTCGCGCGTGGAGCGATCGATCAGCTCGAAGCCCACGCCCTTCGCGCCGGCGCCCAAATCGAGCGGCTCAATCTCAAGCTTATAGCCAAGATCGATTGTCGCCGCGTTTTCTTCCTCGAGCATCATTCATCCTCGCGCGACGCCACGGAACCGAAGCGCGCCACAAAATCCGGCGCTTGCTTGCGGACCTCGAGCCAATCGAAAAAAGTTTCCGGCGTTTCCAGCCAAATCTGGAACCATTGCAGGATTTCTTCTTTTTCCTCGCGCTTGCGTGCATCCACCTTCCGATTGCGCGCGATCATTTCGGCGCGCCGGCGGCCCAGGCGCCCGACTTCCAGCACGCGCTCGGCCGCAGCGCGATCGGTATCGGTGCGGAATTGTCGCAGCATTTCGTCCAGGCGCACCAGGCACATCTCGGCTTCGGCGAGCGTGGCGAAATGCAGCAGATCGCGAAACTCTTCTTCGTAGCGGCCATCGGTGTCCGATTGCGTGGAGCGCACCACGCGCAGGCCGGCATCCTCCAACACAGTGGTGACGTAATCGACGGAGGTCTTGCCGTGCTCTCCCAGACGTGCCGCGAGCTGGCGCCGAATCTGCTCGATTTCAGCGGGCGTGTAGCGCGGGACGCGCAATTCCCCGGCGATCGCCAGAATCAAATCTTTTTTGGAAATCTTCGAGGCGTTCATCACATTCACCTTCGATTTCATCTCGGCGCCGGCGCCGGCTTCGGCTTTGTGGAGCGCTGGCTTTCGGCGGGCGCGCTCTGCTGCTCGGAGCGGAGCTTGCGGTATCGCGCGACGTTTTGATTGTGCTCCTCGAGCGTCTTGCTGAAAAAATGGCCGCCCTGCGTATTCGCGACGAAATAAAGATAGTCGGTCGGCGGCGGATCGAGCGCCGCGCGCAAGGAGGTTTCCCCGGGATTCGCGATCGGGCCAGGCGGCAAGCCGGCGTTCACATACGTATTGTACGGCGAACGGAAGCGCAGATCGGCGTCGTCCAGCGGCCCGGTGGAGCGGCCGGCCAGCGCGAGCGCGTAGGCCACGGTTGGATCGCATTCGAGAGGCATGTTGCGCGCCAATCGATTCGTGAAAATTCCTGCGATGATGGGCCGCTCACTATCGAGCGGCGTTTCGCGCTCGACCAGCGACGCCAGCGTCACCACACTTTCAACCGACGCCGGCGCCGACCGGGAGCGTGTCGCACTGTCCGGCTGCGGTAGCGTGAGCCACTCTTCGCGGAATTTTTTCACCATCGCTTGAACCATTTCGGTGGCGCTGACGTGGCGCGCAAATTCGTATTTCGCTGGAAACAAAAATCCTTCCAGGTTCGGCGCCCTCGGAGCCAGATCGAGAATCGGGCCCGGGTCGGCCGCGGCGGCCAGAAATTCTTCGCGGGTCACCAAGCCTTGCTGTTGGGCCAAATCCGCGATATCGAACATGTTGTAGCCTTCCGGGATCACCAGCGAAATCACGTACACTCGGCCGCTGGCAATCGCGTCAAACACTTGGCGCTGCGTTTCGGGGCGATCGAAAAAATATTCGCCGGCTTCGAGCGGCCGCAAATCTCCGAAGCGCGCCCAAATCTCGAATGCCAAGCGGCTGCGAATCACGCCCTGATCGGCCAGCATTTCGCCGATCGTGCGGCGCGAGGCGCCGTGCGGGATATCCAGGTAAACGCCAGGGGCGGCGAATCCTTGATAGGGCAAATACCACGCGGCGGCGAGCCACGTGCCCGCGCCGAGAATCGCCAGAATCAGAAGAGTCCAGAAGGTGCGGCGCATTTCAGTCGCCGGCCTCAGCCGATGCGCGGTGCGATTTCGCAGCGTCGGACGGCACGGCTGGCCGCGCGGCCTCGGCGGCGTGAGCCGGACACTCGCGGTGCAAATATTCGTCGAGGATTAGCGCGGCGGCGCGCGCGTCCAGGCCAGCATCACCGCGGCGCGGCTTGCGCTCCTGCGCGGCTTGCCAACTGGTCAGGCGCTCATCGGCCAGCGCCACGGGCAAGCCCAATTGCCGGCCGAGCTGCGTGGCGAAGCGCGCGGCTTCGGCGGACATATCGCTCGCCGTGCCATCCAGATGCAGCGGCAAGCCAACCACGATTCGGCGCACGCCGTGGCGGCGCACCAATTCGCGCAGACGGGTGATATCGCGGCGGCGATTCGTGCGAATCCACGTGGCCAGTGGGCGCGAAGTCATGCCGAGATCATCGGAGAGAGCCAGGCCCCAGCGCTTGCGGCCGTAATCGATCGCGAGCACCGGCCCGAAACGCGGCGGCGACACTTTGCCTGCAGCAGCAGCGACACTCATCGCCTTCCATTATAGCGTTAGCTGCGCCAGCGCAGGGTGACGGGCCCCGGAATGGGATGCACGAAGGACTGGCCGGTGCGGCGCGATTCGAGGTAGGCCTTTTTCAGCTGGAAATACCAGCGCGCGGGGCGATCGGCGTCGTCCACCAGCATCAGCGTGGGGTGATTGCGCAGGCCGATCACTTGCCGCTCCATCGTCAGCCGATCCTGCTCGATGAATCGTTTGGCGAACACGCGCAGAATGGGCACGACGAACGGCATCCACGGGAAAATATTCCACGCGGCGCAGACGTCGATGCGGCAGGAATCCGCGGTGACGGGCGTGACGGTGGTGCGGCTGGAAAACCAGTAGCGGCCGCAGCGAATCACCTCTAGGCGATGATTCGGGAGGATGAAATCGATCGTCGTGGTGATCGGCTCGTTGTAAATGCGCAGCAATTTGTAGGCTCCACTATTGGCCGAAGGCTTGTGCGCGCTCATGCGAAAGCCGTAGGGGATCGGCTCAAACTTCTTTTCTTTGGTTTGAATGCTGCGCCGCGATCGCCACCACCACGATTGGTGCACGAATGGACCGTGCGCCGGGTCCATCAGGCCGATAATGCCGTGATCCACGTTGCTGGGCAGCAGAGCTTCCAGGCGCGTGATTCTGTAGCGGTCGCTGAACGTTTCCAGCTGTGGCGCGGGCGGCACCTCCGCTGCGGCGTCAGCCGTCGCCGGTCCGCGCAGCGGCTGATCCGGCATGTAGACCCACACGTAGCCATTATTTTCCGCGCAGGGAAAGCTGCCGCAATAAATGCGCTCAACTTTTAATTTTGAATCTTCGGTGATCGAGGGCACCGCGCGGCATTGCCCGGTGTGCGGATCGAATTGCCAGCCGTGATAGCAGCATTCGACGTTGCCGTCCTCAAATCGCCCGACGCTTAGCGGCATCCCGCGATGCGGGCAGACATCGCGCAGCGCGAACGCGCGACCGGCAGGATCGCGCCCGATCGCCAGCGGCTCGCCCAGCAGTTGCACCGCGAGCAGGCCGCGCTTCGCCACGCGCTCGCTGAGCGTCGCGGGGTACCAGAAGCCGCGCAGCATTTCGGCTCCGACGGCTTGATCGGTGGATGGCGCCTGAATTTCGTTCATCAAATTTGCGGTCCGCGAGCGGTTAGCGTACTACGCGCGTTCATGCGGAGCAATGTCGGGCGACGCTGTGTTAATCAGAGCGCCAGTCTCAGGCGGGGCTACGGCTGTCGGCCGACCTGTCCGGTTTCCCACTCGTACCAGAATCCAGTTTTCTTCATTTGTTCGTCGAGGCCACTCTGCTTCAACAGCGCTTCGATATCCTGGTGGGAAAGGCGCGGTCCGAGCGGGGCCACGGCTTCTGCAAGGTCGAACGCGGTAACGCCAACGATTGCCGCGTTGCGCGTCATATCCGGGAGATCCGGTAGCGCAGCGCCGATAGACTCGCCCTCTGCCGCAAGCGTGGGCACGCCTTCGAGGAAGAAAGCGAAATCGTCTCTGTGAATCCCCAAATCGAAACGGTCTACTGGTGCGCCCAAGCTGCCGAGAGGCGCAACGGCGTCGCGCACTCCCGGCTCAGTATCGTGCCGCGCGCCAAGCGAATACGCTGACAAGTGAGTTCTGCCTGTTCCAATGAGGATTGCGGCGATTGTGTGATCCATCTCGTCGCGATGCGCCTGAACGTAGGACCACGAACCCGTAGCCCACGAATTCCCGCCCGGAAATAGAACGAATCGGATCGTACGTCTCGGCACCAGGCCCGTAGCGATGATGTCGCGAGCCGCTTCGATCACGACGGCGGCGTCGCAAGCGTCATCGGACGTTCCGTTACCACGAAGGACGCCCGAGTCAACACGCGCGCCGAGGATGACGATCTCGGCGGGTTTTTCTCGGCCACGAATTTCTGCCACGACAATTTCCGGCGCTGCGTCCTCGGGGCGCTGGAAATTGAAGGGGACCGGAACGAGTTCAGTATGCACATCGAGTCCCGCTGCGCGGAAAGCCGCGACGGCCCAGTCTACGGCGCGCGTTTCGTCAACTACGCTCTGGGGCGCCGGCGCTCCCATTGCGTGGCCGCCTTCGCCGCTAGCTAGGACGCCCAAATTCTTCTCGATCGTCGAATCGCTGCCCATGGCGTTAGCGATGATTTTGGGCGCGGCTTCGGCGCACAGCGTGGGCTGAGCTTCGGAGCAAACCTGCGCTGGGGGTTGCGCTCGAATGCGCGCAAGGGGATCGGGCTCGGGCGGCGGTGTAGCCTGCGGAAATGCGGGTGCGGCAGCGAGGAGCAGGAGCGAGATCGACAGACCCACCTTCGCCTGAAACATTCGGGCGAAGATGGGGCACCCCGAGAGACAAAACTGCAACACAAAACGGCGTGCGTGCAGCAGTAGCGTGCTGACGCGCGCAGCGGCGCGCGACGCGCGGCGTGCGGCGCGCGGTGCTGGCAGTAGTGTTGCGTTACGCAAAGACGTCTCCTGCGGAGCGCTGGGCAACCCGTTGCGCATTCTAGCGCGAACGCGTGCCGCGCGGGGCGCGAGCCGCGTGTCGTCGCTGGCGGCCCTACGCTCTGTGATGCGCCTAGGCGCTGTGGAGGACAGCGTCGGCAACCCGCGCGACCTGGACCATTTCCGCGACGTCGTGCGCGCGAACGATGTGCGCGCCGCCCAGGATCGCCGCCGTCACGGCTGCGGCCGTGCCCCAGAGCCGCTCGTTCACCGGCGGCAAATCTTTCTTGCGCGACTTTCTCTCACCGACCTGCGCCCAGCCGATTGAGCTTTTCCGCGATGGGCCGACCAGGATCGGAAATCCCAGGCGCGCAAGCTCCGGCAAGCGGGCCAGTAGCTCGAAATTTTGCGCGTGGCGTTTGCCGAAGCCGAAGCCGGGATCGAGCACGATGCGATCCTTGCTGACGCCCGCGGCGCGCGCCTGGCGCACTGCCGCACGCAAGCCTGCCACAACATCGCGCATGGCATCGCGTGCGAACGGACCGCGCTGCATCGTGGCCGGCGTGCCGCGCATGTGCATCAAGATCACGGCCATGCGATGGCGCGCGACCACCGCGGCCAAATCCGAATCGCTGCGCAGCGCGGAAACGTCATTCAAGATTTGCACGCCGGCATCCGCGGCGGCTTCGGCCACTTCCGCGCTGCGCGTATCCACCGAAATCGGCACGCGCAGATTCCCACGCAGCTTGCGCAGCACCGGCAGCAAATGCGCGATCTGATCGGCGGCGCTGACCGGCAGCGAGCCGGGGCGCGTGGATTCGGCGCCGATATCGATGATGTCCGCTCCGGCGCGCTCCATCGCCAGCGCGTGCGCGACGGCCGATTGCAAATCGAGATAAAGCCCGGCGTCAGAAAAACTATCGGGCGTGACATTGAGAACGCCCATCACCAGCGTGCGCTCTCCAAGAACGAGCGTGCGCGAGCCCAGGCGCAGACGAAACCGCCGCCGCTTGGTCATATTCGTATTCTCACAGGGAATGTCGCGAGCATCACGCAGTCGTGTCAGCTAATCAAGATCGTAATCGCGGACGGGTTTTTCAACCGGCTGATCCTTGGCTCGCTTCAGGGCTTCTTCAAATTTGCGCGTCAGGACGTCTTCCTTGTTTTTTTCCGCTTCGATGGATAGGCGGAATTTATCCTCGCGCACGCGCTCTTGCTCGGCCAGGATGTTCGCGGAGTCGGTCAGGTCCACGCCCGGCGCCGCGCGCGGCGGCAGCTCGTGCGAGAGCACGACGGCAAGCTGCGGATCGATCGTCAGCTTGGATTTGCAGCACGGGCAATCGACTGCAATCGTCGAAGGAATATCTGCCTTCTTTGCCATGTCGGTATTCTACGCCAGATCGAAGCGGTGAAGGTATCAAGAGCCGCGGCGCGGGGCGGCCGGTTTTGAATACAACGCGTGTCTGCGTTTCGTTAACACTTCACAGAGATAGCCGACGATGTATTCTCTGCGCGCAAGTTCTTTCAGGTCCTGATTTTCTACCAGATCGCGGACTCCTTTTTCGACGGCTCTCCAGAGTCCGGTTCCCTCGAAACGCTTGTATGGATGCGGTATGGCGGTTTTGCGCGGACTTGGCATTTGAATTCTCCTTATCTGATCGTATCGCGCTTGTCGAAATGAAACGCGAAAATCAATCGTTTCCGAGCGCGGCCAGGCTGGGAGTGGCTTATGATGTGCCGGGCAAATCATGATGCGAATCGCATCGCGAACTATATTGCTTAGCGCGGCGCTGGGCTTGGCTACGGCCATCTCGCCCGCGGGGCCGCGGCTGGCAGCGCAATCGCCCGTGGCGGATGCCCAATCGGCGGCAGCGCAGGCGATCATCATCGACGTGGACGCCGCGCACCCGGGCGGCACGTACACGCCCGCGTGGAATTTCTTCGGCGCGGACGAGCCCAACTACGTTTACAGCGCGAACGGCGAAAAACTGTTGCGCGAACTCGCGGCGCTCAGCCCCACGCCGGTGCACATTCGTTTGCACAATTTGTTGACGAGCGGCGACGGGACGGGCTCGCTGAAGTGGGGCTCGACAGATGTTTACCGTGAAGATGTGGCCGGCAATCCCATCTACGACTGGACGATCACGGACAAGATCTTCGACGCGATGCGCGAGGCCGGCGTGCAGCCGCTGGTGGAAGTGGGCTTCATGCCCGAAGCGCTTTCGACGCATCCGGAGCCTTACCGGCACACGTTTCCGAACACGGGCGTGGGCGGCATTTTCACCGGATGGTCCTATCCACCGAAGGATTACGCGAAGTGGTCCGCTCTGGTGACGGCGTGGGTGACGCATCTGCGCGATCGCTACGGCGCGGACGCGCTGCGCGGCTGGCTGTGGGAAGTGTGGAATGAGCCGGACATCGCGTACTGGCACGGCACGCCCGAAGAGTACGACCAATTGTATGACGTGACTTCAGCTGCGATCCGCGGCGTGCTGCCCGGCGCGAAAATCGGGGGTCCGGATTCGACGGGGCCGGGACCGGGGCGCGCCTCCGATTTTCTGGAGCAATTTTTGACGCACTGCAATCGCGGCTGGAATTACGCCACGCACCAGACCGGCGCGCCGCTGGACTTCATCAGCTTCCATCCCAAGGGCGCGCCCACGATGGTGGATGGGCACGTGCGCATGGGAATTCGCAATCAATTGGCGGCGATGGATCGCGGGATGAAAATTGTGGCGTCGTTTCCGGAGTACCGCAACACGCCGATTATTCTAGGCGAAAGCGATCCGGAAGGCTGCGGCGCGTGCTCGCTGGCCACGAATCCGGTGGAGGCATATCGCAACGGACCGCTGTACGGAGTTTATGTGGCGGAAGCCGAGGCGCGCACGTATGAATTGGCGCGAAAAAACGGCGTGATTCTCGAAGGCTCTGTAACGTGGGCGCTCGAGTATGAAAATGAGCCGTACTTCGCCGGGTATCGCGATCTGGCGACGAACGGCGTGGATAAAGCCGTGCTGAATGTCTTCCGCATGCTGGGGATGCTGAAAGGCGATTGGCTGCCAGTTACGAGCACAGGCGCGTTGCGCGTCGAAGATATCCTAGCGAACGGCGTGGCCGCCGCGCCCGACGTGAACGCGATAGCGACGCGCGGGGATAAGGAAATTGATGTGCTGGTGTGGAATTATCACGACGACGACGTGAAAGCGCCGGCGGCCAACATGCAAATCAACGTCGCTGGGTTGCCGGCTAAACGCGTGCGCGTCGAACAATTCCGAATGGATGCAGAACACAGCAACGCGTTCGCGGCGTGGCTCGCGATGGGCTCGCCCGCGACGCCAACGCCGGCGCAGCAAACTGCGCTTGAGCGCGCTGGTGCGCTCGCGACGCTAGGAAATCCGCGGCAGATGGCGGTGAAGAACGGGATGTTGGCGCTGCCGTTTTCGCTTCCCCGGCAAGGCGTGGAATTACTGCGTATCAGTTGGCGATAGGGCGGTTGCGCGGTTGCGCGAGCTAAATCAGCCCTTCGTGAATCCGGGCGCGGGCCGCAGCTCAGGCCGCGGCGTTTGCCGCGGTTCCGCCGCGGGCACGGCCGGCGGAGACTGCTGCGGGGGCGGCGGCACGACGCGCTGGGGCAACGGCTTGCCGTCAATGAGCAGCTTCAATTCATTGGCATCGAGCACTTCGCGCTCGAGCAGCGCCGCGGCGATGCGTTCGAGCGTTTCGCGGTGCAACGTGAGGATGTTGCGCGCCGCTTCGTAGCAACTCATCACGATCTTGTGGACTTCCTTATCGATCTGCACCGCGGTGTCTTCCGAAAAATCGCGGTGCTGGGCAATCTCGCGGCCCAGGAAGATCGCTTCTTCCTTTTTGCCGAATGACAGCGGGCCCAACTCGCTCATGCCCCAATCGCAAACCATTTTCCGGGCGATCTCCGAAGCGCGCTCGATATCGTTTCCGGCGCCGGTGGTGATGTGGCCCAGGAAAATTTCCTCGGCCAGACGTCCGCCCATCAGCACGGTGAGCGTGCCTTCGAGATAAGTTTTCGTGTAGGTGTGCTTGTCGTCGATCGGCAGTTGCATCGTCAAACCCAGCGCCATGCCGCGCGGAATGATCGTGACTTTGTGCAGCGGATCGGCCGTTGGCGTCATCGCTGCGACCAGCGCGTGCCCGGCCTCATGGTAAGCCGTGTTGCGCTTCTCCTCTTCGGAGAGAATCATGGACCGGCGCTCGACGCCCATCAGGACTTTGTCCTTGGACATTTCGAAATCGATCATCAGCACGGTCTTGCGGTTCTGACGCGCGGCCCACAGCGCCGCTTCGTTCACCAAGTTCGCCAGATCGGCGCCGGAAAAGCCCGGCGTGCCGCGCGCGATCACAGACAAATCCACATCTTCGCTGATGGGTACTTTGCGCGTGTGCACGCGCAGAATTTCCTCGCGGCCTTTGATGTCTGGCCGCGGCACCACCACGCGGCGATCGAAGCGGCCCGGGCGCAGCAGCGCCGGGTCCAGCACGTCAGGCCGGTTGGTGGCCGCGATCAAGATCACGCCTTCGTTGGATTCGAAGCCGTCCATTTCGACGAGCAGCGCGTTCAGCGTTTGCTCGCGCTCGTCGTGACCGCCGCCCAAGCCGGCGCCGCGGTGGCGGCCGACAGCGTCAATTTCGTCGATGAACACGATACACGGCGCGTTCTTCTTGCCCTGTTCGAATAGATCGCGCACGCGGCTGGCGCCCACGCCTACGAACATTTCCACGAAGTCCGATCCGGAGATGGAAAAGAACGGCACATTGGCTTCGCCGGCGATGGCCCGCGCCAGCAGAGTCTTGCCCGTGCCGGGAGGTCCGACCAGCAGCACGCCCTTGGGAATGCGTCCGCCAAGCTTTTGGAATTTCTGCGGGTCTTTCAGGAAGTCGATGATTTCTTGCAGCTCCGCTTTGGCCTCTTCGGAGCCGGCCACATCCTTGAACGTGGCTTTCTTCTGCTGCGATGTAAGCAGGCGCGCGCGCGACTTACCGAAACTCAGCGCTTTATTCCCTCCAGCCTGCATTTGCCGCATGATGAAAATCAAAACCACCACCAGCAAGATCAGCGGCGCGGCGTTCATCAATAGGTTGACCCAATCGCCGCCCGTGTGTTCCTCGACCGTGATCAACGTGCCCTTGTCTTCGAGATTCTTGGTCAGGTCCGGCGCGTCTTCCTTGAATATTGTGGTGTGGAATTTTTTGCCGCTGTCGCGCCAATCGCCTTTGACTTCGTAGCTCGTCGGGTTGATGTACAGCGTCACATCCTTCACGTTGCCCTTGTTCACCTGGGCCATGAACTCGCTGTAGCTGGGCTCTTCGTCGCGCGCCGATGGGTTGCTGCTGGACACCATCTTCCACAGGACAACGCCGAGCAGGATGATGAACATCCAGGAGAGCACTGTTTTGACTGTCGAACTCGAATTCACCGTTTCCCTCGCCTGCCGGGACCGTTTGCCCCGGACCCACGCTGACCCCGCCCTCGTAAGGGCGTCTGCACAATATAAGACAATTTCGCGGCCCGGCCACGGCTTCCTTCAAGGCCGTTGCTCGCTAGTTACTTAGATGCGCGAATCGAAAGGATGTCACCAGCTTCCACCCGGCCGAAACGCGGGGCCGAAGACTGAGCTAACCCTTGGCGCTACAACGACTCCTCTTCGATGAGCACGCCGATTTCGGTGCCCGCGGCCGCCGCGAACTCCGCCGCCACCGGGAAGCCGCGCGCCCAGACAATGGCGCCGGCGCTGGTCAAGACCGGCCAGCCCGCGCGATCGCGCACAGAAACGCGCCGCTCCAGCAGTAGCCGCTTCAGCTTGCGAATATGCCGCCGTCCGCTGGGGCGAAAACTATCGCCCGGAAGCCAACTGCGTACCACCAGCGGTGAGCGCAAACGGTCCCGGTCGAGCGCGCTCAACCCAACACCAGTTTCTCGCGACACTTGCGGCCAGTCAATTAATTTGAACCGCAGTCGCCGCCCAATTTCCGGAACCGCAACTTCGGCCGAGTCGGCGCCTTCCAGGCGAATCGGATACTCGAAACGCGCCGCTTCGCCGCGGGTTGCGCCCTCGCGCGTGCTCACCGCGCTCTCGGCAGGCGCCAGTGAGAATCGCAGCGTTTCAAAATCGCGCGCGACTCGCACTCCCGGCAGATGCGTTTCGGCGCCGCTGGCTCGCCCCGCAGAGCTGCCTTCGAAATGCGACTGAGCCCCAGATTGCCGTGCAAGGCGCAGCACCTGATCCGTGTGCCGCGCCGTAAGGCCCGTGCGATCGCCGCGCAATTCCTGAAAGATCCGGCGAATCAGGCGGCGCGAGGGCGCGGCGGAGGCAGCGGCGAGGCCATGGGCGGAATCGGCACTCGGGGCCGGGCCGGGCGTCGCGAAACCGATCGGCTGCAGCAAATCGGCGGCGCGAATCGCGATTGCGCCGGAGGCGTCGCGCTGCGTCTTGCTGCGCAACGCGTCGGCAACCCACGCCTCCCAGAACGCTTCTTCGTCCGCGGCGAGCGATGCCAGGCGGCACAATTGCGCCACCGCTTGCGGCTCGAAATCTTTCTCCAGAAATGGCAGCAGCCGATGCCGAATTCGCGCGCGCAGCCGCGTGGTGTCCTCGTTGCTGGCGTCCTCGCGCCACGGTTGGCCCAGGGCCACAAGAAGTTGCCGCAATTCGCTTCTGCGAACTTCCAGAAGCGGCCGGAAAATCGTGCCCGATCCCAGTGGCATCACCGGATGGATTCCGGCAAGTCCCGTCAGGCCCGTGCCGCGCAACAAGTGCGAGAGCACCGTCTCGGCCTGATCGTCCGCGGTGTGCGCGACGGCAACGGACGTCGCGCGCCCATCGGCGATGACCTGATCGAAAAATTGGTATCGCAGCCGCCGCGCGGCGTCTTCCAGATTCCAACCTTCGCGGCTCGCTGCGGCGCGCACGTCCTGTGCGCCAAGCACGAATCCTAAGCGATGACCCGCCGCCAACTTCTCGACAAAGAGTTGGTCCCCCGCCGCGTCGCTGCCGCGAAGCTGGTGGTTGAAATGGAGAACAACAAGGCGGATGCCCAGAGTGTCGCTCAGCTCGAGCAAAAGCCGCAGCAACGCCACCGAATCGGCGCCTCCGGAGACGGCCACGCCCACGGCATCGCCCGCCTGCAGCATGCGCTGCCGCGAAATGCTCTGAAGAATCCGCGTTTGAATTGAGGACTGCATTCAGAATCGCCTACGGAGCTCGCCGCCATACAGCGCAGCCGCTATGGTAACAGCCGCGGGCGCTTGACTCATAATTCGATACAGGGATCGAGCGCGCGAAATGCTTCACGGTCTTGGAAATTGGGTCTAGAGCGAATCGGGGAATTAATTGGCGGAGATCTGCTCGGCCATCATCGCGCGGCTGTGAGCAATTCGCCGATCCAACACGACCGCCGCAAAATACGCGCATGAGCCGCGCTCGCCGTCCAGCCACGTGCTGAAGCCCCGCGATATCCAGCCGAGCGTGGCCCGGATGCTTCCGAGCACCGCGTAGTACGTGCGCACCGCAACCATCGACTGCCCATCATTGCCCGGCTCCGGGCAAAGCTGCAGAAGCTGCATCAAGCGTCCGAACTCGTCTCCGCTGACGTTTCGGGCGCCGATGCCCGCGACCTCGCGCGCCTGCTGCGAAAGCTCGAGGCTTCGCGCGGCGACGACCATCGCGCGGCAGTAGAGGACGAAGAACTGCAGCAGCGCCACGCCCGAGAGCACGAGAATAAGAGAAGCTATCATCGATGATCGGCCACCGGGTCCGCCATGCCGCCCGATCCGGACACGCTGGCCACAGCCAAGCGATCATCCTCGCTGACCTGCGAAAACGTGTAGGCCCACGCCGCCGGCAGGAGAATGCTGAGAAGTGGCGGCACGTACTGCCACAGCGCATTGCGCGGATAAAGATTGGTGAGAGCGTAGAACGCCGCAAAAGCGCTAAAGTACACGCCCAAAGAGAGCACAAATTGAATCAGACGTGTGCGCGTCTCGTGGAGCTTCATCACCGCACCCCACAACACATAAGCAAGCACCAGGCCGACAAAATAAAGATTCTGGGAAAGCTCCACGACAAACAGGGTAAGCATCCTGTCGTGCGACGCGATCACAACCTTAAGCGAGACCAGCGCCGTGCCCACCAGGAGTAGCATCGCCCCGCCCCGGACGTACCTGCCGACCCGCAGCTCAGCGAACACGCGCTTGTATAGCCCTATCAGAACGAAGAAAAGGACAATGATCAGAAGGGCGTCTGTGTAGAAGTAGCAGTAGAAATACTGGCGAGAACTATAGCCATAGGTCCTCAGCGTCACGTAGTTGAGAATCCCTTCAGCTGCGGACATCAGGAGGTACAGATTTAACGCGAGGTATTTGAAGAACGATTTCGATTTGAGCGAGCACACCACCGCTAGGCTGTCCGCGAGGACAGCTAACGCCGCCAGTACGTAATCGGCCGGGCTCAGCAACCAAACCTTCCGGCGGCTGAGTCCGACAGACCAAAGCCAACTACGCCTTGGTTATCAGCTTCAGCTCACCACTGCGTGTGGCGGCAGAGGCGGTGGCGGGCCAATCGCAGTCGCTATGAGCACGTTCGCCGCTGCATGTGGCGGCAGAGGCGGTGGCGGCCCAATCGCGGTTGCTACGAGCACGCTCGCTGCTGCGTGTGGCGGCAGAGGCGGTGGCGGCCCAATCGCAGTTGCTATGAGCGCGTTCGCCGCTGCATGTGGCGGCAGAGGCGGTGGCGGCCCAATCGCGGTTGCCGTGAACGCCTTTGCTCCGGCATGGTGTGTCATAACAACTGCGACCACACCTGCCGTTAGAACCAACGCTACTACCAGTGAAACTACTGCTAGGTACCGGGGCATATAGCCCTCCGAGAGAGAACGGAGCGACTATATACCGATACGCGGCATTTTGGTACTAAAGTACTGGTTTGTGTCTAAACGATCAACACCCCCGGCTTTGGCCGTCGGCTAGGGTTTAGCCCGCCGGGCAGCCAGGTCGGTTCCGCGTATCCGAGTGTCAGGATAGGTTCCGCGACCGGCGGCAACAATGGTACGAAGGTCCTACGGGGATAACCGATTGGAATGGGCTTAAATAGCCTGTTTTAGGCGCATTTCCGCTTTGGCACTTAGGCCCTTACCGCGCGTTACCCGCGTCTTTTGATCGCAGGTCTCGGCGCCATCCCCGCGACGAGGGGTATTGACGGAGCCCCTGTTCCCTGCCGCCCGCTTGACAGCCGCGGAAGCGCATCCGTACCATGGCGAAGTCCCACGGATGCCGGCGTAGCTCAGGGGTAGAGCGAGGGTCTCATAATCCCTAGGTCGTGGGTTCGAGTCCCACCACCGGCACCACTTTTACTTTTGAGGATTCACGTAGCTCCGCTGATTTGCGTGCAACAGCGATGATCGCCAAACCGGCGGAGAAGTTTGGGTGCGTGCACTTCAACCCGGTGACACGGGGGCTCGTGAGTGATCCGATTCACTGGCCGTGGGGCGATTGATCACGCTATGCGCAGACGGGAGAAGGATTGGTGCGAATCGATGGCATTGCGTAGCGGCAATTCAGGGAACGTTAAGGCGCACCCCGCGGACCCCGCGGACCCACCCCTTGTCCGCTGGGGCGAGCAAAGGATGGGCCACCCTCAGTTCAAAGGCTGCGCCACCCGCCTGGACACCTCAGGGCCGGATTTCTATTCCGGGATCGTCGATAGCTCCTGGTGCAGCGCGCTCCGTCTTCCGCTTCGGAGGGTCGCACAGGTAACCCTTCGACCGCCAGCGGCACGTTCGCGTGGCGTAGAACCTCTCGTCAGCATTGGCCCCGGCTTCATCCGCCAGAGCTGACCAGATTTCTGCCCGGTCCGGATTTCTTCTAAAAACTACTACCTTCCCGAAGTCAGTAAGCGGCAGCGTGTGCAACTCGAAGCCAGCCGGCGAGAAACGGAGGATTGCAAAACCCTCCCTAGCCCCAACCGCCCCACCTTCCTACTCGCAAACCAGCATACCTGTGTCACCGGATCGAAGCAACGCGGCGTGAACCAGTCGGAGAGCTTGATGCTTGATCATGTTTCCGACGTTGTAGGTAGCGATGGAGGTCCCTCCACGCTCCACGCTGATGGATGAGTTGTATACCGTTTCGGTCGTCGGCCGCTCGTAGAATCTCACCGTTGTTGTGGAGTCGATTGCGATCTCTGCACGCAACACCTTCTTGCGCTCGTTGATCGCAGTTTCGTCAGCTAGCGGCTCTGGTTCGGGGAACGTCTGTATAACCCGAGAGCTGTCTGATTGCCCTTCGTCAACTGGCCTCGTTTGCGCCCGTAGGAGCGAAACCTGCAAGACGAGAGCGAGAGCCATAAACAACGTTGTTGACCACTGCCTTTGAAAACGCATCAGGTGGGCGGGTGGCGCACCCTTACCCCGCCTTCTGAGTTTCTCAATCCGCACGAACGAATGATACCACTAGCAGCCTTCACCGTGGAGTAATGTGGGGCGCTCTGCGGGCTGCGCCACCCGGCCGTCATCCATTCAATCCAGCGATTTCCGAAGCGGTCGTAGGCGTAGCTAAACGCGCCATCACAGGCAAATAATGAGGAAACGTCCCGTCTGTCCCCCCGGTTTCTACGCTGGGGATTTTCGACCGAATTTATGGGGGGGGTTCTTAATTTCGGGCTTAAATGCCTGTGGCTCGTGGCCGTAATCAAGTTCCTGAAGGCGGCCGACAGCGGGATTCCAACTGATCTCGATGGGGATCCCCTCATCATCGCCGTGCGGATTCAGAAATGACAAGAAAAACCTGAATCCCGGCGCTTCGTGAGGGCCCTCATCAGAAGACAAGAAACGGTAGCCCACAAGGTTGGCCGAATCATCGATAAAATCGATTCCGATGTACCCGGCGCTGTTCCTTATCCAGTTCCTGTCGGCAGTTAACTCAACAACCCATTGAGCCTGTTCCCGCCGCAGAACCACGAGTTTCGAAACGGGGACGCCCGTCTTTGTCTCCTTGAATCGCTTTAGGCAGACGGCGGCGACAGTCTCCAAGGCATCGGTTCCGGTAAAATGTCCACACTTCAGGACTTCCGCATCAGCGCCCAGCGCGTGCCTCGCGGCCTCCAAGCAGCTTTGAGCCGCAGCATCGGGGGGAGGTCCCCCGGGCAAGGCTGTCCGTGGGGATGATGCGTTACCGGCTTGCACCCACAGAAGCGAAACCGCTAGCGCTAAGATCCAGCTCTTCGTGTTCGTGGACATTTGCAACGCTCGCTCCCTTTCTTGCACCCGTATCATTACACTGGCCGCCGTTGTGTCCAATGCCCCTGGAACCCGGGGACGGGAACCCGGGGACAGACGGGACGTTTCCCGTTTTTCCGGTTCCCCTCGGTTCACACCTGCTATCCCGGATACCAAATCTTGCGTGGATCGTTCGCGGCGCGGCGATAATTCCACGCTTCGTCGATCAGGCGCGCGAGATCGAAACGCGGCCTCCAATCCAGCAGAAATTTCGCCTTGGTGTTGTCCAGCCACGTTGAGTGAAAGGGAGTGGTGATCTTGACCGCCGGAAGTCCTCGCGTCCGGTGCAGATACTCCGCTACTTCGCCGTAGTCGACCGGTTCATTCATGCAAATGTTGAATGTCTGCTGGCGCGCCTTCGGATTGTCGAAGGCCAGCAGGATCGCCTCAACCAGATCGCTCACGTGGACGAAATTGCGCTTGACCGGCTTCGCGTCCGGATCGAGCATCAACGGCACCGCGCCGCTCTTGACGTAAGCGTCCGCGCGCTCCGGGCCAACCAACTCCCGCCAGCGCGGCCCGCCAAACACATCCTCGCCGAAGGAAAGCGAATATTTGAAATCGTCTTTCTCCATAATCCACGGCGCGCGCAGACAGCATCCCGTAAGGCCGTACTGCACGAAATACTGCTCTAGCAGCACCTCTTCGAGCACCTTCGATAGCGCGTAGCAGCCGGGATAAGCGGTGTGCTTCTGCTGTTCCGTCACCGGAATGGGATGGGCGTAGAAGAAATGGCCCACAGAGCCATCTCCACCGATCAGCACGAACTGCTTGAAAGTCGCGCTGGCGCGGCATTCCTCGAGCAGCCAGAACAAACCTTTCACCGTAACGTCGATTATGTCGTCGGGAGTTTCCTTGCACGTGGCGCACTGCAGCACGTGCGTGACGCCCTGCATGGCCGCGCGCACCACCTGGCGATCGGCGATGCTGCCGCGCACAATTTCCAGGCGTTCGCGCGGCTCAAGGATCCGGTTATGGCACAGCGCGCGAATCTTCGCGTCGCGCCGCGCATCGGACTGCAGAATTCGCTGAATGGCGTGCGTGCCGACCTTGCCTGCCGCACCTGTGATCAGGAGTCGTTTCATAGCCCGTCAGTTTACACGCGTTGCAGAGATGTGTGCATCCGCGATCGACATGCGTCGCCGGCGCAATTCGCCTCAAGTGCGGTTAGAATGCTTCGCGGTCTACCCGCATTCACGATTCGTGCACTGAAACGGAGGTCCGTCATCATAATGATTCGCAAACTTTCGCTGCTCATATCGTGCTGCGCCGTTGTCTGCTTCATCGGCTTCACATCAGCCGCGCGCGCCGCTGTAAAACCCTCTGCGCTCTTCAGCGATCACATGGTGCTGCAGAGCGGCATGTCCGTGCCGGTGTGGGGCACGGCCGATCCCGGCGAAAAGATCACCGTAAAGTTCCTCAAGCAAAAGAAATCCGTCATCGCCGGCGCGGACGGCAAATGGATGATCCACCTATCGAAACTAAAGCCCGGCGGTCCATTTGAGATGACCATCGCGGGCAAGAATTCGATCACGGTGAAAGATGTGCTGGTGGGTGAAGTCTGGCTGGGCTCCGGCCAATCCAACATGGCGTTCACCGTCTCGAAGAAGCACACTTCCTACGCCGGCCTGCTCAATGAAGATCAGGAGATCGCCGCGGCCAACTATCCGCAGATTCGCATGTTCACCGGCAAGACGGCGAAGACCTACGAGCCGCAATCGGAAATTGGCGGCGAATGGCTGGTGTGCAGTCCGGATACGGTGGGCGATTTTTCCGCCGTGGGCTACCTATTCGCGCGCGATTTGCAAAAAGCGCTGAATGTGCCGGTGGGCATCTTGTTGGAAGCGTATGGCGCGAGCACCGCCGAATCCTGGATTCCGCGCGACGCGCTGGCTGCCGATCCCTTGCTCAAACCGATGCTCGATAAATTCGACGCCCTGGTGGCGTTCTATCGCCAAAATCCCAATGCCACCACGGACCAAGCGCCGTCCGCGCCGCAAACTCTAAACGCTCGCCCCGGCAAGCCAGGCCCGCTGCGCGATCCGGTGCAGGACCAGCACGAGCCCACGGTGCTGTTCAACGGGATGATCAATCCAGTGATTCCATACGCGATTCGCGGCGCGATTTGGTATCAGGGCGAATCGATCGTCGGCGGCAAGGCCGGCGTAATCCTCTATCCCCATGTGATGGAGACACTCGTCACCGATTGGCGCGCGCGATGGGGCCAGGGCAATTTCCCTTTCTACGAGGTGCAACTCCCCGCGCTTAAGAACGTCAGCAATAACCCGATGGTTCGCGAGTCTCAATCGGCGATCCTTTCGCTGCCGAACACCGGCATGGCCGTCACCATTGATATCGGAGATCCCGACAACGTCCATCCGAAAAATAAAGAGCCGCTGGGCGATCGCCTCACGCTGATCGCGCTGGCCAATAACTACGGCCACAAAGTTGAATTCTCGGGGCCGGTCTACGATTCCATGACGATCGAAGGCGGCGCAATTCGCCTGAAGTTTTCCCACGTTGACGGCGGGCTCGTCGCGAAAGGGGGTCCACTGAAGTGGTTCCAGATCGCCGGCGCCGATCAGAAATTCGTCGACGCCGACGCGACCATCGACGGCGATTCCGTCGTGGTTAGCAGCGCCAACGTCAGCGCTCCCGTCGCCGTCCGCTACGCGTGGGACAACTACCCCGACGGCTGCAACCTCTACAACGCCGCCGGCCTGCCGGCCGCGCCATTCCGTACCGATCGATGGGACGCGCTCAGCAAAATCGCTGAGGAATTCACCGGCAAATAGCTCGCCGGGGACTGGCGCGGAACGGCGACAACACCACTCGATTACAAGCTTCCTTTAAACGCGAAGGCGAACGCCGCCAGGATGCACACAAAGCTGGCCACGTAATTCCACTTCGGCGGCGCGCCTAAATAGAAGTATGCGAACACTGCGAATACCGTGAGCGTGATCACTTCCTGAATGATCTTCAGCTGGTAGGCCGTGAACTCGCCGTAGCCCCAGCGGTTTGCCGGCACCTGAAAACAATATTCTCCGGCCGCGATCAGCCAACTGAAAAAGATCGCCTTGTACAAAGGCACGCCCGGAAATTTCAAATGCCCGTACCAAGCAAATGTCATGAACGTATTGGAAATGCACAGCAGCAGAATTGTCCGCATCGCGCCCCCCCCTCGGCATTCGATTCTCCGGACGTTCCCACCGCGACGCAAGCTTCCGAGCCCGATAGTTTCGCCATGCTAAAATCCTTGCTCTTATCGCGGATCCATATGGAATCGACATCGAATCGTTCGGCAGCCCAACACAAAACGAAACTGAAAGGCAAGGTTCGACGAACATGAGAGAACGAAACGGACGGGCAATTCGCGGTGGTCAGTTTGCAATTCTGGCGGCAATTGTGGCCATCGCCATGGTGACGTTCGCCTCGCGCGCCTGCGCGCAATTCGGGCCTTCGAGCTCCGGCGCCGCGCAGCCGGTGGCGAATCAGCTGCCGCTCTCCGGCCGCACGGGACAGAGCGGCGCGGTTGCCGCGGCCGAGCAGCCCGTGCCGGGAACCACGACCAGCGTCAACACGCTGAACCCCGTGGTTCAGGAGTCCGGTCCCTACACCGGCAGCGCGAGCAGCATCGCGAAGATGCCGTTCTCCGGCAAGCTATCGCTACGCGAAGCCATCGCGCGCGGTCTCGCGTACAACTTGGGCGCGGTGGGCCTGACGAACGCGGTGCGCCAAGCGGAAGGTCAGAGCAAAACGGTGCGCAGCGTGCTGCTGCCGAACGTGAGCGGCGACGTCGTCGAAAACTTCGAGACGGAAAATCTCGCCGCGATCGGCATCCGCATCGCTGTTCCGATTCCCGGCTTCACGTTCCCAACTCTCGTGGGACCATTCAACTACATGGACGTGCGCGCGCGGTTGACGCAAACCGTGGCCAACATGACAGCTCTCAACAACTATCGCGCGTCCAAAGAAACCGAGCGCGCCACGCAGCTTTCGGCCACGGACGCGCAAGACCTCGTCGTGCTCGCCGTCAGCGGCGCGTATTTGCAAGTGATCGCCGCGCAAGCCCGCGTGCAATCCGCGCAAGCGCAACTGGACACCGCGAATGCCCTTTACGGCCAGACGCAGCAGCAATTGCAGTTCGGCAAAGTGGCGCAGGTCGATCTGAATCGCAGCCAAGTGGAAGTTTTGACGGAGCAGCAACGCCTGCTTTCGTTGCAGGATGATCTAGCGAAGCAAAAGATCAATCTCGCGCTGCTCACAGGCCTGCCCGCAACGGATCAATACGAAATCACGGACGACGTTCCGTTTTCGCCCGCGCCGCCGATCAGTTTGGACGATGCCCTAAAGCAAGCCTTCGATAACCGCCCGGATCTGAAAGCGGCGCAAGCCGAAGTTCACGCGGCAGAACTTGAGCGATCCGCGGCGCGCGATGAGCGCCTGCCCTCGCTTTCCGTCAACGCGGATTACGGCGCGATCGGCACGAACCCCGGCGAGGCTCGCGCGACTTACACCGTCAGCGGCACGCTCACGGTTCCGATCTGGCAGGGCGGCCGCGCGGGCGGCGATATCGAGCAGGCCGACGCCGCATTGGATCAGCGCCGCGCGGAACTCGAAGACGAGCGCAACCAGATCGAAAGCCAAGTCCGCGAAGCGTATCTCGACGTGCAGGCCGCGGCGAGCCAAGTGGAATTGGCCGATAAGAATCGCCAAGTCGTCGCGGAAACTCTCGGCGAGACGCGCTTGCGCCTGGGCGCCGGCGTCAGCGACAACGTCGCGCTGGTGCAATCGCAGGAGTCGCTGTCCGGCGCGGAACTCGATTACATCAACAGCGTGTTCGCGCACAACGTGGCCAAGCTAAGCTTGGCGCGCGCGATCGGTGGCGCAGCGGCCAGCCTGCCGCAATTCCTGAAAATGCAGTAGCGAACGCTGCGCAATTCTGCGCCCGTTGCGATTTTGCGCCGCGATTTCACAGCGCGATTTTGCGTGCGGCGGTAAACGGGAAAACGCGGGGGCGCTACTTCGCGGGCTTCGGGTGATCGACTTTTATTTCGAGATTCACGTCCATGCGCGAATCGAAACTGGAGATCGTGTGCGTTGAGGAAATCATGTTGCCGTGCTCGGCGTAAATCTGGTAATCCACGTTCGGATCGAGTCCGCTGAAACTATAATCGCCGCTATCCTCCGAAATATGACTCTGCACGTTCTTCGTGCTCATATTCTCCAAATAAATCACGGCATTGGAGATAGGGTTTTCGTCCTTGTCCACCACCTGGCCGTGAACCGAGCGCAGTTGCGGCGGCTTTTCTTTGCCCTGGCTCTGCACGAAGGCGCCGGCGGCAACCAGTAATATGAAAGCGAAGATTCCAGCGGCGCGAGCGCGCATCCTTATTTTATTTTCCCCCTGCCAGCGGAATCAGGCGCAGCGTCAGTTCCACATCGTCTCCGGCAGCCCCATCGATGTTCTGCGTCAACGGTTGGAAACCCTTGGCGTCTACGCGCAGCACATATTGCACGCCCTGCGGCACGTGCAGCGCGAACTCACCTTCGTCGTCCGTGGCCGTCTCCCAGCGCCATTTCGTTTCCGTGTCGCGGCGCAAACGAACTCTTGCGTATTGCACCGCGTATCCCTGGCTGCTGAACACCGTGGCGTGAATCAGCATGATCGCAGGGTGACTGCCCTGACCCTGCGCGGGTCGCGCGTGCGCGCCCGCTATAGCGCACATCGAAAGCAGCATCACCAAGAAGCCCGCGCGCAAAATATCACCCGCGCCGGACTGCGCCGAGCGCACTACATCAAAAGTTTTTGCGGAATTACCGCGAAGGAAGCCGGGGACTTCGACCGGACGCGACGACACGCCCGAATCACTCCTCGCCCTCGTCGTCCTCATCGTCGTCGTCATCATCTTCCAAATCGTCGTCGGAGTCTTTCGTCGTGTCCGGATCGTCATCCTCATCGTCATCATCATCCTCGGAGATGACGTTGAGGTGCACCGGATGCTTCTGAACGACTTCAAGGTCCGTCTCGCACTCGAGACAGGTCAGGATCTCGCCTTCTTCAACCTCGTCCTCGTCCACGTCAACTTCAGCGCCGCATTTAGGACAACGCACCACGGTGAGAATCTCCTTCCTAACGGATACTGTCGCACCCCTTGGGGCGTATTATATACCGCCAATGGCTCCTGTGCGACGCCGCGAAATTAAGAATCGCCGCGAATACCCCGGCCTGCCCGTCGTGGGCGTGGGCGGCGTGGTAATCGCCGGCGACACCACGCTGCTGATTCGCCGCGGCCACGAACCACTGAAGGACCAGTGGTCCATTCCCGGCGGCGCGCTGGAATTGGGCGAAACCATTTCCGCCGGCCTGGCGCGCGAGATGCTCGAAGAAACCGGCCTCGAAGTCCGCGTCGGCGAACTGATCGAAGTGTTCGAGCGCATCATTTCAGAGGCTGAGCCGGATCCCACTCTCGCCGCCGCACGCGATTCCCAAACAAAGTCTCGTGCTAAACGCGGGGCCGCTCGCGGCGCGCGCGCCAAAGCTAAACCCGTTCGGCGTCCCAAATCGGCTCAGCCGCGCTACCATTTCGTGATCCTCGATTATCTGTGCGAGCCCATCGGCGGCTCGCTGCGCGCCGGCAGCGACGTCACCGACGCTCGCTTCGTGCGCGAAAAAGATTTGCCGCAGTACGGCCTCACCGAGGCCGCCACGCGCGTCCTGCGCAAAGCCTTCCAGATCGCCCGCGCGCATCCGCGCGTTAGCGCCCTTCGCTAACGCGCGCCGCGCCGAAGCCGCCGAAGGCGCCCGGCGAAGGCGGGCCCGCCTCTCGCTTTTCTCCGCGCTCCTCCGCGAGTCTCTGCGCCTGCCTGCCGGCAGGCAGGCCTCTGCATTATCCTTTGCTTTGCGCTTTCACCGCGGCTCTGCCGCCCAGCCATGCCGCCCGACCAGCGGCACAAACCGACAAAAATAGAGCGCCTCGGCCTGCAGCTTCCCCTCGACTTTTCGCCCGCGCACCAACTGCTGCTCCTCCCACCCGCCGACAGGCACGACAATTCTGCCGCCTTCGGCCAATTGCGCGACAAGCGGCGCCGGAATCTCCGGCGCGCCCGCCGCAACCAGAATCGCGTCGAATGGAGCCAGCTCCGGCAATCCCAACGTGCCATCGCCCGCGTGCACGTGGACGTTCTCGTACCCGCCGAGCCGCGCCAATCGCTCGCGCGCCTCCAGTGCCAATCCGGTGCGGCTTTCGATCGAATAAACTTCGCGCGCCAGCAGCGCCAGCACCGCGGCCTGATAACCGGACCCTGTGCCCACTTCCAGCACGCGCTCCGTACCCGCGAGCTCGAGCGCCTCCGTCATCGACGCGACCATGTACGGCTGCGAGATCGTCTGACCCTCGCCGATCGGCAGCGGCGCATCGTCATACGCGCGCGCGCGAAATTCCTCGCCGACGAACTCGTGCCGCGGCACGCGCAGCATCGCCTCCAGCACGCGCTCGGAGCGAATCTGCCGCCCGCGCAGTTGCCGCGACACCATCCCTCGCCGCATCTCCGCCAGCGTTTCCGGTGTGTCCATTGAGATTCAGGCGCGAGCGCGCTTCCGCGGCGATCTGCGAGGCACATGGTGTGCGGACAGGTCGGACAGGACGACGGGGGTGCGGTCGGGGAACTCGGCGACGATGCGGACGTCGCCGCCCATGGCGTTTACGGTCTTGCGCAAAGTGGAGAGCAGGAGATCGCTGCGTTTTTCGAGGCGCGAGATGCTGTCCTGGGTGACGCCGAGGACTTTGGCGACGCGGGCCTGAGTGAGTTTGCGGGCTTTGCGAAGATCGCGAAGGCTCATTTCTTCAGCGATGAGCTGGGCGGCGCGGGCCGCGACCCTTTTGCGCTGCGTGGGATTGAGTCTTCGGAGTTTGGAGTGCACGTTTACAGACATGGTTAGGTCCTTTCCCTGTTCAGCCGGGCGAGATGGGTGTCGAAGCGGCGATCGGCTTTTCCGATCAGTTCGCGATAGAAGCGTTTTTCGCTGCCGCCGGATTTATCTCCGGCGACCAGCAGGATCGCCCTGCGTTTGGGATCGAAGGCGAACGCGACACGCCATTCGCCGCCCGCAGCGCTCAAACGCAATTCCTTCATGTTGGCGTGCCGGGAGCCGTTGAGCGTGTCGACGCGGGGCCGTCCCAATTGCGGGCCAAAGTGCTCCAGGACAAGTGACAACGCCAGAATCTCGGTTCGCACATCCTCGTGCAGCGCGTCGAATTCGGGCTCGAACTCGCCGGCGATCTCGACGATCCATTTCACGCGATTAATATGTCATGGAATACATTATGATGTCAAATGCATATTGGGGCGGCGGGCAGGCTTTGTGGCCTCCCCAGGATGACCACGATGACGCAGGTGCGGCCGAGAAAACCTACCGAGAGATTTCCGCCACAGCGGACCTTCGGCCTCGTCGCGGACTCCTTGGGATGACCCGCCTACGCCAAGCGTTCGCTGCGCTCACGGCTTCGGCGCGGCGAGGGCTACTCGAAATGCTGGAACAAATTATTCAGGGATTCGGCGAGGGTGGGGTGGGCGAAGACGGCGTCGCGCAGCGCGGTGTAAGGTAACTTGCCCATCATGGCCAATTCCAGCATGGACATGATTTCGCCGCCTTCGGCGCCGAGGACGGCTGCGCCCAGAATTTGGCCGCTATCGGCGTCGACGACGGCTTTCATGAAGCCGCGCGATTCCGCGGTTTCCAGGGCGCGGGCCACGTAGCTCATAGGCATTTTGGCGACGCGGATCTTTTTGTTTTGCGCGCGCGCTTCGGTTTCCGTCAAGCCGACGCGGCCGAGCTGCGGATCGATGAACAGCGTGTAGGGCACCATGCGGCCTGCGGTGGAGGCGCTGCCATTTTCGATGAGGTTAATGCGCAGGATGCGGAAATCGTCGTAGGAAATGTGCGTGAAGGCCGGGCCGCCTTTGATATCACCGAGCGCGAAGATGCCGGCGGCGCTGGTTTCGAGTTTCGCGTTCACCTGGATAAAGCCGTGGCGATCGATGGCGATGCCGGCGGCGGAAACGTTCAGCGAATCGGTGTTGGGAGTGCGGCCGGTGGCCAGCAACAGGTGCGAGCCCGCGATCACGCGCGATTCGTTGCCGCTGCGCACGGTGAGTTGGATTTGGTTTGTTTTTTGACCAGCGGCCAGGGCGACTCTCTCGGCTCTGGTGTTCAGTAGGATCTCGACGCCGTCTTGCGCGAGGATGGCGGCAATTTCCGCCGCAACATCGGGATCCTCGTCGCGCAGCAAGTGGTCTAAGAACTGCACCACCGTCACCCTACTGCCGAAGCGGCGAAACATTTGGCCGAACTCCAGGCCCACATAGCCGCCGCCGATCACGATTAAATGTTCCGGCACGACGGCGAGTTCCATGATCGACGTGCTATCGAGATACGGCACGCCGGCTAAGCCCTCGATCGGCGGCGCCGATGGCCGCGCGCCGGCGTTGATGAAGATTTTTTCGGCCGTCAGCACGCGCTGGCCGCCGGACGCGAGCTTGACGAGCACAGACTTCGGCCCCGCGAAGCTTGCTTCGCCAAAGATCAATTCGAGATTGGGCATTTTTTCCAGGCGCGATTCGGTGCCGGTGCGAAAGCTATTCACGATGTCGCGCTTGCGCTGGCGCACGCGTTCCATATCGATGCTGACTTCGCCGGTGCGCACGCCGTAATCGGCGCCGCGCCGCGCGAGATACGCCACGCGCGCGCTGGCGATCATCGTCTTCGTCGGCGTGCAACCTTCGTTGATGCACGTGCCGCCGACGTGCTTGCGTTCAATGAGCGCGGTGCGCATGCCCGCGCCGGCCAGCGCCGCGCACAACGGATTTCCGCCTTGCCCGGAACCGATTACGATCGCCTGGTATTGATCCGCAGCGCTCATCGAGAAGCTCCTAGAATCGCGAGACAATCAAAAGGCCGCCGCCGATCGCCACCACGTCTCCCAGGAGCGCGATCGCGAAGTCCGGAACCTTCAGCGCCTTCACCAGTCGCACTCGCAGCGCGTGACCCACAAATGCGCCGGCCACGCCGCCCGCCACACCGAAGACGGCGCCGAGCGCCGGCGATTGCCCCGCCGACGCGGCAATCGCCGCGCCGGAAAGGCCGCCGAGAACGATGCGAGGAATCATTCCGGCAGGTTTCAGTCGGCTGGGCGTGGACGGCAACTTATCCATAACGATTTCGACGACGGCCAGCAGAGTGAAGATAACGACAGCGACGCCCGAGCCCATGAACGAGAGCGGCGTGCCGCGCAGCTGAAGCCAGTTTGCGTGCGCGGCCCAGGCCACCACCGTGGGCGCGGTAAAAGCTCGCAGGCCTGAGACGGCGCCGATCAAAAATGCGAAAAGCACAACTTGAAAAGGTAAGGCGATCCAAATCGCGTGTGTGGTCATCGACAATCTCCGTAGTGGGGTTTGATTAAGGCGACGATCGTTTGGGTGCAGGTATTTTTTCCCGTCGATGGCGATTGTTCGCCCCGCTACAGACGAAAAGCTACTTGTACCGTTTACGGATGATGAAATCGAGGCCGAAAGTGCCGTTTTCATCGCGCAGGGCGTCAACCGAAAGTGTGCGGCTGATGTCGTATTCGATTTGGATCACTTGCTCTTGCGTGGAGGAGACGTTGGTGACGTAGGTGACGGAGAGATTGCGCGTGACTTGCTGCTCGATGGTGACGCGCGCGGCGGAGGTTTGCAGCGACGTGGGGCCGCCGAGGAAGGGATCGACGCGAAAGCTGGTGATGCCGAAGAGGCGCTCAACGCGCGAGCCCAACTGGCTGGAGACGGCTTCGGAGAGCAGCGTAGTGGCGCCCAATTGCGGCGAGGAAGCGCCAGAGGTGCTGCGCAGGCCGCTTTCTTGACCCGTCTGGCCCAGGGCCAGCAACGAAATGATGTCGCTCGAGGGCAGCGGCGGATCGGCGCGATAGGAAAGCGAAAGGCGGCTGGCGGGCCCGGTGAAATCGAGCGTCACGTCATATTGCTGAATCGTGGTGGTGGCCTCGACGTTCAGCACGGGGTCCAGGCGAAATGGATTGGAGAAATTCAATTCGCCGCGCGTCAATTTGTAACGATTGCCGCGGAACGTCATGTCGCCGGTGAGCAGATGAATGTGGCCGAGCATGATGGGCCGCTCCCACGTGCCGCGCACGCGCAGGCTGGCGTCGATTTGAAAATTCGCGCCGGTCCACTGCATGCGCGCGTCGGGGCTGGCGTCAGCCTGAAGATCGAATTGTAGATTGCGCAGAAACGGCGACGCGGTGGTGGGCGTGCCGATCGGCTCGCCGGAAGAGCCAACGAGCGACGCGAGATCGAAGCCTTCGGACATCAGCAGGCGGCTGACGACAACGTGGCCCGAGAGCACCGCCGCGTTGGAATCGCCCACCAGCCGCAGCGAGCCGCCGGCCAGCCAGCTCATGCCGACTGGATAGCGCACGCGCACTTGATCGGAATTCGCGGCGAGGTCCAGGCGCAGCGGGCCATCGCCGTAGGTGACGGTGCCGGAGATTTGCGCCGTGCCGCCGCCAGTTTGCGCGGTGATGCCGCTGAGGACCACGCGCGTCTCGTCAAAAATGAAATTGCCTTTCACATGGCTGAGGCCCGCGGGGAATTCGCCGTAGCTCGCGGAGGCATCCTCCACGCGCACGCTGCCGCGAATGCGCGGCGCCGCCAGCGTGCCGGCGATCGCGGCGTCCACTTGGGCGCGGCCGCTGGCGTCAAGATCGGGAAAGAATCCGGTGAGCAACTGCAAATTCACCGCGCCGGCAACGCGCAGATCCAGCGCTTGCCCCGCGCCAAATCGCGCGTCGCCCGCGATGCTGACGTCCGTGTCCGCGCCATGCAGGTTGGCCTGTTCGATGCGCACTTCGCCGGTGCGGTAATTGATGCGCAGCGGGCCGGAATTTTCGAGGTCGACGGACTCAACGTGGAAGTCGATGCGCGACAGTTCCAGTTCGACAGCCAGCGTATCGGGCTGCGCGAGGAAACCGGCGAACGCGGCGTGGCCATCGGCCGAACTGTGCCCAGTGAGCCCGACCAAATGCAGCGCGGCGACGAGAAACGGATCGAGATCGAGCTGCGTAAAGTTCATTTGGCCTTGCACCGGATCGTTGCCGGTGAGCGAGACTTCCAGTTGGCCGTTCAGGCTGCCCGCGGTCATCACCGAGTTGACTTGCACGGAGATCGCGCTGCCGTCACCGGACACGTTGCCTTGGAAACTTCCGATCACATCGCCGCCCAGCTTCAAATTCACGACGCGCACCGAGCCTTCGGCCTGCGGGGCGCGCCGCGGTCCGTGGCCGCGCAATTCAAAACTCAATTCGCCGCCAACCGAAAGTTTCGGCAATTGCGCGCGCGGAATTGTTTCCAGAGGAATCGCCGCGCCGGTGACGTTGAACGAGGCCGTGCGCGCGTGCGTGTCGTACGTGAATCCGCCGGTGAGCAAACCCGGCGGCGCGCCGGCCGCGGCTCCCGGCGCAACTGGCAAGCGCAGCTCCGCGTTGGCGATGCTCACGCTGCTGCCGCGCATCGCCAGTTCGCCGCGCGCGCGCGCGAAGCGCCAGCCCCAACCGGTGAGATCGGTAACGTCAAACGATCCGGTGAGCTGCGGATCGGCGCGCGTGCCGCCGCCGTGGAATTCGCCGCTCAGCGTGCCGTGCACCGGGTACGACCAGCCAAGAATCTGCTGCACGTCATCGGTGTCCGCGGCGGTGACGCTGGCGTCCAGCGTCCACGCGGATTCGGGCTCGAACGTCCAATCGCGGAGCGCGAGCGACATATCGAGTTGCGCGGTGAAGCGGCCGTGGCGCGCCACGGTGTGCGACATCGCAAATTGCGACGGCCCGTAAACCAGCGCGCCGGCGAGCGCCGCCCAATCGAGCGCGCCGTACCGCGCTTGCTGGGCGCGCACCGCGCCGGTGAACGTGGGCGAGCCGATCGGGCCCGTGATCGTGCCGTTCCAATCGGCTTCGCCGCCGACGGGCACGGGTTCGGCGCCTGGGCCGCGCAAGGTGTTGATGAAGTCGTCCCAATCGGCCAGGCGCGTGGTGGCCAGCGTGAGATCGAGCGCGGAATCGTGCTTACCAATGAAACCTTGAAACGCGACCGTGCTCGGCGGCGTGGTGATTTGGCTGGCGCCAATGCGCACGATTTGCGGCGTCACCAGATAATCGAAATCCAGATGCGCCTCCGCGGGAATCGTGCCGGCAGCCGGCGCGGCTGGCGGAGTAATTTCAAAAACACCGCGCGCTTCCATGTCGTCGAAGCCGCCGGTCCAGGTTGCGGTCGCCGTCATACCAACGTTGCCGGCCCAATGCAGCGGCGCGAGCGGGAATCCGCTGTGTTCGACGGCGGCGAACACTTGCGCGAGATCCGCGCCGCCGCCCATCCAATCCAGGCGGAATCGCGGGCCGGTGTAATCCACGTGCAGGCGCCCGCCGAAATGTCCACCGAGCAGCGCTGCTTCGAGATTGGGGACATCAATGCCGCCGGGGCCAGCTTGATAGTCGCCGCTGGTTGAAATTCCGGCATCGTGAAACCATAAATGCGAAATCGCGATGCGATTGGCTGCGTAATGGCCGCTCGTGATCCATTCCGCCGCGGCGCCATCGGCTGCGCCGCTGGCGGTGTATTTTCCCTGTCCGCCGAATTCGACGTCACCGGTGGGCGCGGTCGGCGCATCAAACGCGTCGCGAACATCTTCGAGATCCAAGTTACCGCGATAGCGAAACGTCAAGGCCTGCGGCGCGGCGCCTTGAAGATCAGCATTGGCGTCGAGCGTCGAGTGCGGCAAGTGCAAAATAAGTTGCGTCAGGTGGAAGTCCGGCTGGCTGATCGTGAATCGCGCCGATAGGTCGCACGCAAATGGGATCAGGCGCCCCTCCTGAAACTCCGCGTGTTTCCATTCGAGATCGCCGAAATAAAGTGGCTGGCCCGCAACTGCCGCGTAATCCAAGGCGAAATCGAAATCTTTGGCTTCAAGATCGAGCGGCTGGCGCCGGTCGTTGTAGAAAAATTCCCCGTTGTCTAGGCGGATCGTGGCGATGGCCAGCTCGAACAAACGCTGCCGCCACGGCGTCGGCGCCTTGCGAGACGCCGGCGAAGGAAGATTCGTTGAACCGTCGGGCGCGACGATCAGACGGAACGAGGGATGCTCGATCTCCAAACTGGAAAGCGATAGCGCGCGGCGCCATAGCGCGTCGCCGCGAACCACGGCGACAATGCGATCCGCATGGAACAATGGAGCCGCGCCGGCGGCTTCTTTGCCGTGCAGCGTGAAATTTTCGAGCGTGGCGCGCAGAGAGAACCATTCGATGCGAACCGCGCCCAGTTCGGCGCGGCCGCCCGTGCTTGCGTCGACATCGGAAACGATTATGTGGCGCGCCCAGCGGTCCGCGATGCCAGTCCAAATCAAAATCCCGGCGAGCAGCGCGACGATCAACGCAGCGCTCGCGATCATCATGACGGCGCGGCGAACGTTGCGACGGAATCGCCCTCCCTGCACCGCGCTCCGCGGCGCCGCGGCGTGGCGCGGTCTCTTGGCGCGCCGCGAAAGTTTGATCTTCCACATTATTTCGGCGCTCCGCTCGACGGCGACGATGCATTCGATCCGGGCGCGGCGACGGGCGCCGCAATTATTTCGATGCGCAGGCGGCCCTTCGTTTCATCGATCCACTGGCCGGCCATGCGATTGATTTCCTGCTCGGTGAGCAGCTCGCGAATGTGATCCTGCACTTCGCCGAGCGGCGGCGCGGCCTGGCCTTGCTTCTGCAGCGCCGGAACCAACTGCTCGTTGTAATAGGTTTCGATTTGCTTGGCATCGATCTGCACGGCATCGCGGAATTTGGAATCGAGATACCGCTCGAGATCGGTTTGCCGCGCGACCTTTGGTTGGACGTCGTCCCGACTTCCAACAATTGGTCGCGCGGCAAACGTATCTCGAGCGTTATCTCGATTCCAAATTCCGCGATGC
>JBEKDK010000032.1:0-31988 GCA_050014395.1 Candidatus Acidiferrales bacterium
CGGGATGAATGCGGCACACCTCCGGAACATGTTCATGCCCCTTAGAGGGCGTAGAGATGACTGGGAACGACCCCAGCGATTCGCCGGAGTTGCCAATTGACAGTCGCGCTTTCAGAGATGACCAGTGGGAGTGGGGCCGACGGCGAAAATGCGTTCAGGATAACGCAGAGGCGCAGAGGGCACCGAGACTCGCGGAGACTCCTCGCTTTTGCGGCGGCGTCACGACGAGGCGCAGCCGATTGAAGCAATGCGCTCCGCGCAGTTGATTGAAGCAGTGCGCTCCGCGCAGTTGATTGAAGCAATGCGCTCCGCGCAGTTGATTGAAGCAGTGCGCTCCGCGCAGTTGATTGAAGCAGTGCGCTCCGCGCAGTTGATTGAAGCAGTGCGCTCCGCGCAGACCGGGCGTGTTAGAATTCGCGGCGATGCGGAGGCTTTGCTCTTCCCGCTACGAACGCGAGGCGCGCCAGCACGGCTGGCTGCGCGTGGCCGGACTTGACGAAGCGGGCCGCGGCTCGCTGTTTGGCCCGGTGGTGGCCGCGGCCGTGGTGCTGAATCCCCGGCGGCGCATTGTAGGTCTGGACGATTCCAAAAAACTTTCTGCCGAGCGGCGCGAAGTGCTGGCCGCGCGCATTCGCGAACACGCGCTGGTTTGGGCTGTGGCGCAAGTCGATTCGCGGCGCATTGACGCGTGGAACATCTACCAAGCCAGCCGCCAAGCGATGACGGAAGCGCTGGGCCAGCTCGCTGTGCCTCCCGACTATCTGCTGATCGACGCGATGTGCCTGGATGTGCTGATGGAGCAGCGCTCGCTGATCAAGGGCGACGCGCGCTCGGTCTCGATCGCGGCGGCGTCAATTCTGGCGAAGACGGCGCGCGACGCGATGATGCAGGAATGGGACGCCGTCTATCCGCATTACGGCTTGGCGCGCAACAAAGGTTACGCCACGCCGGATCATCTCGAGGCGCTGCGATTGTTTGGGCCCACGCCGCAGCACCGATTCTCATTCGCTCCGGTGCGCGAATCGTGCTGCTGGGCCACCGGCGCGACGCAGGAATACCTTCCGCTCGAGCACACGCCGCACGCGCCTCCGGCCTGAGCCTTCCACCGGATTACGGCCTCGTAACTTCCGCGCACAGGTTTGCGCGGGGCGCGTTGACTTGGCTTTTCAGCACATGCTAGCGTGAAAGTGCTCGCCCTGCGTGGACGCTTGCCGTCTCCGCAGCCGGCCCTTCCTGCCGAGGTCCGCGCCGCGCCGGCCCGAGCGATTAAAGGCCGCGCGAGTCTGCGAACCACTCCCGGCTCGTTCCGGTCCTGCCTTGAGAGCACGAAGATAGAGCGTCGCCGATGTCTTACAACAAGACCAAACTGATCGAAACCGCGCAGCGATACCTCCAACAGGGGAGGACTGGTCAGGCGATCGGCGAATATCAGCATATCCTGAAGCAGGAACCGCGGGATCAAGTGATCCTGATGACCGTCGGCGATTTGCTGGTTCGCCAGGGCGAAACTTTCCAGGCGCTTGAATATTTCGATCGTCTGGCGCAGATCTTCATCAACGACGGGTTCACTACCAAAGCCATCGCCATCTACAAGAAGATCGCCAAGCTCGCGCCGGAAGAAACGCGGCCGCTCGAGCGGCTGGCCGAACTCTACGTGCAGCAAGGCGTGATGAGCGAAGCGCGGCCGCTCTATCTGCAAATGGCCGAAGCGCATCTGAAAGCCGGACGCCAGCAGCAAGGCGCGGCGCTGCTGCGGCGCCTGCTGGAGGCCGAACCGGACAATCTGCGCGTGCAGTTGAAGATGGCAGAGCTGTGCGTGGCGATGGGAGAGCCGGGCGAGGCCGTGGAAGCGTATCGCGGCGCAGCGCAGCGAGTGCTGGAGCGTGGCGATCACGCCCAAGCGCTGAAGTTGATCGGGCGCGCGCTGGAAATCGACGCGCGGCATCCCGCGACGCTGCATCTGAAGGCGCGCACGCTGCTCGCCACGGGCAAGCGGCCCGAAGCGCTGGCGCTGCTGGAATCGCTGCCGGCAATCGAAGAGGGCGGGCCTGAGGCGGAGCTGCTGATTGCGGAATACATTTCCGATCGCTCGTTCGATCGCGCGACGGCGCTGGCCGAAAAAATCTTCGCGCGCAATGCGAAGCATCATCGGCCGGCGCACGTGGTGGTCGACGCGTTGCTCGAAGCCGGGGCGAATGAACCCGCGCTGAAACTGCTGGGGCGCATCCGCGCGGCAATGACCGAAAGCGATCATGAAGGCCTGGAGCGCTCTCTCGATCTCGCCGCGGAAAAAATGCCGGATCGCTACGAGCCGCTCGAATGGCTGATCGAATTGATGGGCCGCAACAACGATTCCTTCCGGCTGCCCGACATTTTGGCTCGGCTCGCGCTGGTCGCGGAGCGCGCCGGCGATCTGGAGCGCGCGCGCGCCACTTACGAGCAGTTGCTGGACCGCAGCCCGGAAGACGAAGCCACGCGCCGGCGCTACGCTCAAGTGCGCGCGAAGTTGGGTCTCGAACCAGTGGCCGAAATGACGCCGTTTGTGAAGATGACTCCCGACGAAGCCGCACCGCCTGCGCCCGTTGTGCCGGTCGAACCGCCGCTCGACGACGAAACGCAGCGCGTGGTGGCGCAAGCGCTCACAGACGTGGACCTGTTTTCAAGTTACGGACTGACGCAGAAAGCCATCGAGTTGCTCGAGGAGGTTCGGGGGCGCGCGCCGTCTCATGCGCCGATCCTCGAGCGGCTGCTGGATTTGAACTTGGGCGCCGGAGACGAGCGCCGCACGGCGGACCTTGCCGCCGAACTGGAACATCTGTGGGCCGGGCGCGGCGATCGCACGCGCGCTGAACGCTTCGCTGAATTGCGCCGCCGCTTTGAGCGCGCCGCGGGCGATCCTTCGGAAATGGCGGCGCCGGTCCTCGCGGAAAGCGCAGCTTCGAGCGAACCTCCGCAGGCCGCCGCTCCGCCGGAGTTTTCCGTGCCCCTCGTCGAAGCCGAAGTGCTCCCTGCGGCGCCGGCGCATCCGGAATTCGACGTGCCCGCCACGCCCGAGGAGTCCGCAGCGGCGGACGACGAAGGCGAAATTCTCGAAGAAGCAGAAGAAAAGAGCGCGGGGCCAAAAGACGACGATGATAAGGACGTTGGCGTTCAGGAAGTGGATCTATCTGCGGAATGGGCCGCGCTTTCGCAACATAGCGATGCAACGACGGCGCCGGAGCCTGCGCCGCCTGCCGCGCCTGTGAGTCTTGTGGCGGCGCATCCCGAGCCCGCGACGCACGAAGAACCATCGGCAGCGGGCACCGAATTTCGTTTCGAGCTTGAAACACCCTTCGGAACCGCGGCCACATCGGATGACGAGCTTGTTTCCGAGCGGCTTCTTTCGGAATTGGCCAACGGCTTTGACGATGTCGCGGCGCTACTCGTCGGCGATGCTGCGCCCGCCGCGACGCCGGCCATTCCCGTGGCGGCAGCGCGCGTGGCGCCGGTTGCGGTACCAACCGCGCCGTCGAAATCTCCGGCCGTCGCGCCGCTAAACGCCCCCGATGACAACGCCGATCCGTTGCATCAGGTGTTCGAGGAATTTCGCGCCGAGCTCGGGGAAATCGATGCGCAGGATGAAGACATCGAAACGCATTACAATCTCGGAGTCGCCTACCGGGAAATGGGTCTTCTGGAAGAAGCCATCAGCGAATTTCAAAAAGTGGCCAAGGTTTGCGATCGCGACAAAGCGTTCCGCTACGCATTGCAATGTTGCACTTTGCTCGGCCTATCGTTCATGGAGAAAGGCCAGCCTTCGATCGCCGCGATGTGGTATCAGCGCGCCCTGCGCATTCCGGACCTCGACCCGGAAACGCAGCTCGCCTTGCGTTTCGATCTGGGCGTGGCCCAGGACCTATCGGGCGATTCGGCGGCTGCGTTGAAGAGTTTCGCTGAGGTCTACGCGACAAACATCGATTATCGGGACGTTGCGGAACGCCTCGCGGCCTTGGACAAAGCGCGATAAACTCCTGGTGATGAATCGACTTCTCCGCGTCCTCTTAAGTCTGGACTTTTTCCTGCTCGGCGTGCTGTTGCTGTTTCTTCCATGGCTCGGCCTGTGGGAGCACAACTATTTCCTGAGCAAATATCCCGCGATGATTCCGTACGCTCTGCATCCTTCGGTGCGCGGAGCGGTTTCCGGTTTGGGCGCGCTCGATATCGTGATGGCTTTCGGGATGCTGCGAAGCGATCCCGCGCGCGCTGCCGCGCGGCACTAGCGTTCCTCGCGATGGATGGAATTCCCAAGAAACCAATCCTTTGTTATGTAACGGATCGGCGCGGCTTGCTTCGCGCTTCCGGCCTGGGCGACGCCGAATCCGCGGCGCTGCTCACACGCTCAATCGAACGCGCCATCGGCGCCGGCGTCGATTGGATCCAAGTGCGTGAGAAGGATCTGGAAGCGCGTCCGCTTGAAGCGTTGGTTCGCAGCGCGGTGCAGGCCAGCGCGGGGCGCGCGCGCATTTTGGTGAACGATCGCCTTGATGTAGCGTTCGCGACCGGCGCGGCCGGAGTTCATCTGGGCGAAACTTCGCTGCCGGTTTCGCGCGTGGCCGCGTGGCGCGCGAGCGCGGGCCTGCGCGAGTTTGTAATCGGCGCGTCCTGCCATTCACTCGAGGCTATTCGCGCAGCCGAGCGCGCCGGCGCTGACTACGTCATTTTCGGACCCGTTTTCGCGACGCCGTCGAAGGCGCCGTTCGGGCCGCCGCAGGGTCTGGCACGGCTCGCGGACGCGTGCCGAGACACGCGCATTCCGGTGCTGGCGATTGGCGGAGTGACGGAATCAAACTCGGGGGCATGCCTTGAAGCTGGCGCAGCAGGAATCGCCGCCATCGGAATGTTTCAACGCGTGTTTAACGAGGAGGTAGATCTCGCGGAAATCGTTTCGAGGCTGCACAGCCTGCCTTCGGCAAAAGCGAAATAGCTCCGGCCTAAACGGGACCGGGACTCCGCGTGCCGAGCCAACGGCCGATAGGCTGCCAATCTTCAACGTGATCGCAGACCACCTTGATGGTCGCCGTGATCGGGATCGCCAGGACCAACCCGATTGCGCCCCACAGCCAGCCCCAGAACAGTAGCGCGACGGTTACCGCCAAAGCGCTTAAGCGCACACGCCGGCCGACCATCGCCGGCACCAGCAAATTCAACGCGATGATATGAAACACCATGAGTACGGCGGCGATTCCCAGAAACGGTCCCACCGATTGCCACTGCGCCATGCCGATCAGAAACGGCGGAAGCAACGCGAGTACCGCGCCGAGGTAAGGAACCAAATTCAGAAAACCCGAAGCCACGCCGCCAAGGAACGGGTAATCGAGATGCATCATCCAGAAGAATAGGCCGCTGGCAAACATCAGGATCAGCCCGACCAGGGCGTTTCCAACCACGAAGCCGCGCATCATGGCGCTTACCTCGCCGAGCGCCTTTTCAACGCGGGGCTGCGCATCCTCTCGAAACAGATGCACCGTGGCGGTCAAGAGCCGCCGCTTGGACGCCAGCATAAAAAAAACCAGGAACGGAAGAAACGCAATGAGCAGGAGAATCGAATAGAGAGACCCGACGCCACGCAGGGCGAGTTCGCGCAGCACCTGCACTTCTTCGCCGCGCACGGTGGGGACGTTGCGGTCATTGGCGCCGGGCGCGACGGCTCCGACCTGTTTTTCCAAGGACGCAAGATTGTTGTCCAGCGTGGCCGTGCCCCGGCGCAGCACCTGGCTGTAGCGCGGCCAATCCGCGGCAAAATCGCTGGCGTGCCCCACGGCCAGATAGCCCATCCAAACCAGAAGGGCGCTGGCGGCAAGCAAAACCAACAAAGAACCGATCGCACGCGGAATGTGAATGCGCTCGAGCGCTACGACCAGCGGATCGAGAAAATAGGCCGCCAGAACCGCCAGCAACAGCGTCATCACCACGCCCGAAGCCAGATAGAGACACCCGAAGACGATCGCGCCGGCGATGATCCGCTGGGAAGAATTCGGGCGAGGTGTGAATCGAATGTTGTCCACGATCATGGCTGAACTTTACCTTGACCTTCACCTTACCATAAGGACGGAGCTCCACTACGCGGCTGGTGGCGCAAAGCGGCGAAAACTGAAACCTCGCCTTGGTTCGCTCCGTCACTTGCTGGCGGGCCCTTCCACCGCGAACACCGGCGCGCTTGCCGACGGCGCGAACCCGCGATAGGGTAGCAACTGACTTCGATGCTCGCACTCACCGCACTGCTTCCCAGCCTGCCGCTCGATCGCTTGAACGCGCGCGCGGTGCTGGACATTTTGATCATCGCCGTCCTGATCTTCTACTTGCTGAAATTGCTGCGCGGCACCGGCGTGCAAATCCTGGTCGCGCTGCTGCTGATTTTTTTGCTGGATGAAGGCGCCCGCTGGGCGCGTCTGGGAATGGTGGAATGGCTGCTGACGACGCTGCTGCCGTATGTGGCCATCGCGTTGATCGTTCTGTTTCAGCCGGAAATCCGCAGGGCGCTGGCGCGTTTCGGACGGGGCTTATCGCTGGGCCGCTTGCTCGGCCAGAATCCTGGATCGCCTTACGACGATCTGGTGCTGGCTTCGGCGTATTTCTCCCAGAATCGCATCGGAGCGCTGGTGGTGATCGAGAGGGACGTCAGCCTGAACACTTACACCGAAAGCGGAATCGCGCTCGACGCCAACCTGAGCTATGACCTGCTGATCGCCATTTTTCATCCCGGTTCGCCGATGCACGATGGCGCCGCGATTTTGCGGGGCGACCGCATCCGTTCGGCGGCTTGTTTCTTGCCGCTCTCGCTGAACTCGGCGCTCTCGAATAAACTGGGAACGCGGCATCGCGCCGCCATTGGCATCACGGAGGAAAGCGACGCCATCGGCGTGCTGGTCTCCGAAGAGACCGGCGCGATTTCCATCGCCACCGGCGGCACGATCGAGCTGAACATCACATCCGAACAACTGCAGGAGCGATTGATATCGCTGACTGGCCGGCGCCGCCAGACATTGGTGGGAGCGAGCGCGACGCCGACGCCTGAGACGCAAAGGAAATAATAGATGCGCTGGCTGCGCAAATACGTTTTCCCCGATTGGTGGCTGAAACTCGCGGCGATTGGACTCTCTTGCGTGCTGTGGGCCACGTACACGGCCGAGCCCGTCTCCGAAGTGGGCTTTGCGCTGCCGCTGGAATTCGTGAATATTCCGCCGACGCTGGAAATTTCGAGCGACGTCCCGGTGACTGTGCACGTCCGCGTGCGCGGGCGATCGGCTCTGGTGCGCCGCCTGACGACCAGCGACATGAGTTTGCGCGTGAATCTGAAGGGCGCGCAGGCCGGAGACGTCGACGTGCATCTGGATCCGCAAATGATCGAGGTTCCGTACGGCGCGGCGGTGGTGCGCATTTCGCCCTCCGATTTCCACGTGATTCTCTCGCAACGCCGCACTCCGCCGCCGCATGTCGATTAATCCCGCCGTGGTACACTCCGGCGATTGAATCAAGTTTTTTGATTGGCCGTCCATCCTTTGAAGCAACGCGCTCTGCGCGGGCCGGTGTGATGCCAAAAGAACTTTTCGGAACAGACGGAATTCGCGGCGTGCCGGGCGTTCCTCCGCTCGATGACGCGACGCTCGATCGCGTGGGCCGCGCGCTGGGCCATTTCTTGTTGGAGCGCGAGGCGCGGCCACGCGTGCTGATCGGAATGGATACGCGCGAATCGGGCCCGCACATCGCGCAGCAGATTGCCGCGGGGCTGGCAGCGGAAGGCGCCGCCGCCAAATCGGCCGGCGTTCTGACCACGCCGGGCGTCGCATACCTGGTTCGGTCCGAAGGATTTTCCGCCGGCGTGGTGATCTCCGCATCTCACAATCCCTACCACGACAACGGCGTGAAATTGTTCGCCGCGACGGGAATGAAATTTCCCGACGAAGTGGAAGAGCGCCTGGAGCGGGACTTTCTCCGCTTCACGGAATCGCCAAAAGCGCGAAGCGTTGATTTGCAACACGAGGCGTCGCTGCATGGGAAATATCTGGATTTTTTGCGCTCGCGGGCAATTCCCGGCGCGAATCTTGCGGGCATGAAACTGGTGCTGGACTGCGCGAACGGCGCGGCGTCAACATTCGGACCGGAATTATTCCGCTCTCTCGGGGCCGCGGTGATCGCCATCCACGACAATCCCGACGGCCGCAACATCAACGCGGACTCTGGCTCGCTGCATCCGGAACACTTGCAGAAGGCCGTGTTGGAAACGGGCTCCGCGCTGGGCGTGGCGTTTGACGGCGACGCCGACCGCGCCATGTTCGTGAGCGCAACCGGCGCGATCGTGAATGGCGACGGCGTGTTGCTGGCCGCGGCGCGCTACTTGAAATCCACTGGGCAATTGAAAGGCGCGCGCGTGGTGGGAACGAGTATGACGAATCTGGGCCTGGAGCGCGTGCTTGCGGCCGAAGGCCTTACGCTGGCGCGCGTGCCTGTCGGCGACCGCTACGTCCTGGAAGAAATGCTGCGCGGCGGTTGCAATTTGGGCGGCGAGCAATCCGGGCACGTGATCTTCTTGGACGACGCTACTACCGGCGACGGTTTGCTGACCGCGCTGAACGTGGCGGGCTTGGTTGCGCTGCGCGGGCCGCTGGACGATTTGGTTCACGGTCTCACAATTTTTCCGCAGACCATCGTGAACGTGAAGGTTCGCACGAAACCGCCCCTGGAATCTCTGCCGGGCTTCGCGCAAGCGCTCGAAGAGGCGACTTCGGCGCTGGGGCACGCGGGGCGCGTGGTGGTGCGCTATTCGGGTACCGAGCCGAAAGCTCGAGTGATGGTGGAAGCCGAGCGCGAAGAGGACGTGGCGCACTGGGCGGAGGCGCTGGCCTCTGCGATCCGCGCCGCGATTGGTGCGTAGCGCCAGCCCGGCGGAACCCTGCATAGACGACTAATTACCGCCGCTTATCGGAGCACCTCCCAAAGTTTGTAGATAACAGCGTCTGTTTGTGAGAAAGCATAGGGCTTCGAACAGCCTGGGACGGCCGGGCGTTTTACCAGACCCAGCCATCACATTCTTATGAATAGACTTAAAATCTATTTCGAATGCGTGACGGGGCTGGCATTGCATTTGCTCTACTTATAGGCACGAATTGAGTTTTTCCCGGGGTGGTATGGTCCCGCTAGGCGGGACGGGGTGACTGCAGGCAAGGAAGGGGCCCGGTGGGGCCCCTTTTCTTTTGGCTACACGCTTCGAGTTATTCCGCTACTTCGATTCCTCAGTCCGTTTAGCTATCTGCTGCAAGCTGCGTCTGAAGTAAACCCTTGAGGACTTCTTCCGGGCTGGGCAACTGGTTCGCCTCACCGCAAGGCCACTGCATCGAAAGCTGACCGTAGCGATCGGCCAGAAAGATTCCGACTGGGCCGGGGCCGCCGGCGTTCGCGGCTCTTTTGCCGAAATAATGGACATGGGATTTGCCGGTGGGATCGGCGACGAGTATCAAAGGCGCGGGGAGCGAAGTTGCGGGCGGCGGCAGCTTAGGCAGAACTACCAGTGCGACTGCATCGCGTTCGGCAAAATCCGCGGAGCGCCGGACGAGGCGCTCGAGATAGCCCTGGCACGCGCGGCATTCGGCGTGCAGAAAAACGATGGCGAGATTGCGCTTCTGTTTGTAGTCGGCGGCGTCAACGCGCGCGCCATCGGGCGTGCGCGCGGCGAGCGAAGGAATCAACTGCCCGACGCGAAGCACGGGTTCAATCGCCGGCGCGGTCATAGATTTCAGGGATATCAGGTCGCTCGGCGATTGCGCGCTCGAAATCGAGCGCGCACGCCGCGAATCGTTGCGGTTGCGGCCGATTTTAGCTGCGGCCCCTAGCTACAACCGGATGTGCCGCCGCAATTTTCGCATTTGTAGCACGCGCCGTTGGGCGTCATCAACATGCCGCATTCCGAGCACGTCGGAGCGCCGTCAAAACTTACTTGCGGATGCGTCGCCAAAACTGCGGGCGGACGCGCTGCAGTTGGCTCGTCGGCTTCGGCTGCGTGTGCGGTCGCTGCGGCGTGCGACGCCGTTTCGGTTGTGCCGCCGTTGGGAACGCCATTGTGCGTCAGATAGTCGGCCGAAATAAAACGCCCGCCGAGCCATCGCGCAATGTAATCCAGTACGGATTTCGCGTAGGGAATTGCCGGGTGTCCGGTGTAGCCGGAAGGCTCAAAGCGCGTATTGATGAGCTTATCCACCAGCGCCTTCAGCGGCACGCCGTACTGCAATCCGATGGAAACTGAAAGAGCAAAGCCGTCGACGATGCCGGAGAGCGTGGAGCCCTCTTTGGCCATCTTGATGAAGATTTCGCCGGGCGCGCCGTCGTCGTACATTCCGACCGTGATGTAACCTTCGTGGCCGCCGATGGCGAATTTGTGGGTGATGGACTGCCGTTCAACCGGCAGCTTTTTCCTGCGAGCGCGCTCGAAAAGTTCCCGTTGTTCGGCCACGGCGTGTTCGATTTCGCCGGCTTTGGCCACAGCGGCCTCTTTTTCCTTGCGCTCGGCTTTCGCGCTGGAGGATTCGTTGGAAGCCGAAAGCGGCTGGCTGCCTTTGGAGTTGTCGCGATAGATGGCCACGGCCTTGAGCCCCAGCTTCCAGGATTCGATGTAAGCCTGCATGATATCTTCGATCGTCGATTCCTCGGGCATATTAATGGTTTTGCTGATCGCGCCGGAAAGGAACGGTTGCGCGGCCGCCATCATGCGCAGATGTCCGCGCCAGGCAATCGAGCGTCCACCCTGCGCAGCGAGCGAGCAATCGAACACCGGCAGATGCTCGGGTTTCAGGTACGGCGCGCCTTCGATCGTGCCGGCCTTATCGATGTGCGAAACGATCGCGGAAGTTTCTTCCGGCGAATAGTGCAGCCGCATTAGCGCCAGCGGCACGGTGTTGTTGACGATTTTGATGACGCCGCCGCCGACCAGCTTTTTGTATTTCACCAGTGCAAGGTCGGGCTCGATTCCGGTGGTATCGCAATCCATCATGAAGCCGATGGTGCCCGTGGGCGCCAGCACCGTGACCTGCGAATTGCGGTAGCCGTGCTGTTCACCGAGTGTGGCGGCGGCGTCCCAGCCGTCTTGCGCGGCGGACAGAAGCGATGGCTGCACGTGTTCGGGCGCGATGGCGCGCAACGATGCGCGGTGCATATTGATGACGCCGAGCATGGCGTCGCGATTCGGCGCGTAGCCCGTAAACGGCCCCAGGCGCTCGGCCAGGCGCGCCGATTGCGCGTAGGCTTCGCCGCACATCAGCGCGGTGACAGCGGCGGCGACGTCACGGCCGGCATCGGAATCGTAAGGCAGCGCCATGGACATCAGCAGCGCGCCCAGATTCGCGTAGCCCAAGCCGAGCGGCCGAAACGCGTGCGAATTCTGCGCGATCTTCGGCGTGGGGTAGCTGGCGTTATCCACCAGGATTTCTTGCGCCGTGATGGTGACGTCAACGGCGTGGCGGAAACCTTCGGCGTCAAACGAGCCGCCCGGGCCGAGATACTTCATCAGGTTCAAAGACGCGAGATTGCAAGCCGTGTCGTCAAGGAACATGTACTCCGAGCACGGATTGGATGCGTTGATGCGCGCCGTGGCCTTGCAGGTGTGCCCGCGATTCACCGTGGTGTCGTACTGCATGCCGGGATCGCCGCAATGCCAGGCCGAATCGGAGACGCGCTGGAGCAAATCGCGCGCGCGAACTTTCTCGATCGGCGTGCCGTCGATCACATTGCGCGTCCACCAATCGCGGTCGTCTTCGACGGCCTGCATGAATTCATCGGTGACGCGCACGGAGTGATTGGCGTTCTGGAAAAACACGGAGCCGTAGGCTTCGCCGTCGATCGAGGCGTCGTAGCCGTTGTCGATCAATACGTGCGCTTTGCGCTCTTCGCGCATTTTGCAATCGACGAATTCCAGAATATCCGGATGATCCACGTTCAGGATCACCATCTTGGCCGCGCGGCGCGTCTTGCCGCCGCTCTTGATCACGCCGGCAAACGCGTCGAAACCCTTCATGAAGCTGACGGGCCCGGAAGCGATCCCGCCGCCGGACAAGGTTTCGCGGCTGCCGCGCAGCGACGAAAAATTCGTGCCCGTGCCGGAGCCCCACTTAAAGAGCATGCCCTCGGTCTTCGCCAGGTTCATGATGGATTCCATGTCGTCCTGGACGGAATTGATGAAGCAGGCCGAGCACTGCGGCTTGGCTTGCACGCCGACGTTGAACCACACGGGCGAATTGAAGCTAACCTTCTGCTCGACGAGCAAGTGGGTGAGCTCGTCGCGGAACGCGTCGCGCGATTCGGGCGAAGCGAAGTAACCGCCGGATTCGCCCCAACCCACGATCGTGCCCACCACGCGGCCGATCAATTGCTTGATCGAATGCTCGCGAGCGGGCGTGTTGATCTTGCCGCTAAAATATTTGGAGGCGACGATATTGGTCGCCGTCTGCGACCAGCCTTTGGGGACTTCCACGTTTTCCTGGCGGAAGATCACCTGGCCTTTTTCGTTGCCGATCTGCGCGGTGCGCTTCTCCCATTCGACCTTGTCGAACGGCGAAGTTTTGCCGTCGGTAAACCGGCGGACAAACTCCAGCCCAACCTTGGGTTGGACATCATCCGGACGACGGTCCGGCACTCGGACCGCTTTATCGCTTAGAATCATTTTGGAATGAGCCATGTTATCCGCCTCCGCGCAGGCCGGCGGGTTCGTCGGTGTGACGCGAACCCGTCTATTTTACTCCTAAAAGGGTCTTAGGAGTTCGCAGCGCCTGATTCTCAGGCAGGCACCGCTGAATTCGAAAAATCGCTCCAAGCGCCCAAAAGCTTTCGAAGGCGACGAACTCCCGCCGCTGCGGTTCCACGCGCAATTCTTGCGACGCGCAGCCCGCTTCGAAAGCGCCTCGCCGGCCTCAACGATCGGGCCGGTGACGGGGAGGGAAAGGGATGCCCCCTCGTTGTTTGTGCTAAGCCCGGTAGATTACGTTTCGGTTCGACTTACGGTTCCCGGGGTGAATGGGAATCGCTGCGGCCCGAATACGATCATCCGAATCTGAGCGCGCAATCTACCGAGGTCGCGAAAACCTGTCAAGTGGGTTTTGAAAAAAAGTACAAAATATTCGGCTCATGGTGTCCAATGCGTCTAGATGTAGTGGTGTCGTTGCGGGACAGTGCGGCCGGTGTTACGGGCTGCTCTGTCCGCTTTTCATTCATAACGCAGGGCTTCCACCGGATCCAAGCGCGAAGCGCGGGCCGCCGGCCACACGCCGAACACCAATCCCACTGTGATCGACACCGCAAGGCCCACGATCTCCGCCCACAGCGGAATCGTGGGTTTCATGTCCGTAGTCCAGCGAATCACCGGAACAATCAACCCACCGGTGATTATAAGCGCGAGAATTCCGCCCGTACCCGTCAGCGCAACCGCTTCAAACAAAAATTGGCGCACGATATCGCGCCGACGCGCGCCGATCGCCTTGCGCACGCCGATTTCGCGGGTGCGCTCGGTGACGCTCACCAGCATGATATTCATCACGCCAACTCCGCCGATCAATAAACCGATCGAGCTCAGCACTACCATGGCCAGCGCGACCATGCCGATGATCTGGTGGAACTGTTCGACCGATTCTTCCGCGGTTTGAATCGAGAAATTGTCGGGCTGGTCGTAGGGCACGCGGCGGCGGCGGCGCAGCGTCTCGCGCGCTTCATCCACCGCCTGATCGAGCATGTTCGGCAAGCCTTGCATGCGGATGCTGATTTCATCGGCGGCGGGATAGATTTCCATGAACGTATCGATGGGGATCAGTGTGCGGCGATCTTCATCATTCGCGCCGAAATTGCCTTTGGGACGTTCCAGCACGCCGATTACACGAAACGTGGAACCGTCGACGCGCACTTCCTTGTCCACCGCGGGCAAATTCGCAAATAGCGCTTTGGCGACATCGTGGCCAAGCACGGTGACTTTCTCGCGATGCTCGTTTTCGGTTTCCGTGAAGTAGCGCCCTTGCTCCATCGTTGCGTTGGCATAGACCTCGGGATAATTGGAAAATGTGCCGCGGAAATCCACGGCGTCCACCTCATTGGTCTGGTAGAAGACATTGTGTGCCACCTGCCAAAAACCGATCCACGCAGTTACGGCCTTCACGTGGGGATTCTGCGCAATCGCTTCGGCATCTTCAATAGTGAGCGGCTTTCGCTGGAGTTGCTCCTTCGTCGGACGCGTGACGGTAGGCCCCGAGTTCAGTCGCGAGATGTACGCCGAATCGCCGCCGACACTGGTGATGTTGTCTACGACACTTTGATCGAATCCCTTGAGCAAAGCGCCCACCAACATCAGCACGGAAACTCCGATGATCACGCCCAGAATCGTGAGGAAACTGCGCATTTTGTGGGCGCGCAGGGTATCGAGCGCCAAAACCAGATTTTCTTTAACCTCTTGCGCCATCGGCTTTGTTCTCCGTTGCTTTTCGCCGCTTCCGCTTCCTTCTCTATTCCGCGCGCAATGCCACGATCGGATCCAGACGCGAGGCGCGCACCGCCGGATAGATTCCAAAGAAGAGCCCCACGGTGGTGGACATCACCAGCGCGGTGACGATCGCGCTCGCGGGAGTTGAAATCGGCATCGAGGTTGTCGCGCGCACCAGCGCCGCGATTCCCAACGCGAGAATCAGGCCCAGCACGCCGCCCACGGCCGAAAGCGTGGCCGATTCCAGCATGAATTGCAAAATAATGTGGCGCCGCCGCGCGCCCAGCGCTTTGCGTATCCCGATTTCGCGCGTCCGCTCCGTGACGCTGGCGAGCATGATGTTCATGATCACGATGCCGCCGATCACCAAAAACACCGACGTGACCCACACGGCGATGGCGAACACGTTGCCGGTGATTTCCTGCCAGATCTCCATGATCGAGCTGGGCATGATGACTCCGAAGCTGTCGCCAGCGTCGTACGGCTGGTGCCGCGCCGCGCGCAGAATCATCCGCACTTCATCGGCCGCGGCGTCCATTTGGTCCGCGGTGACGGCCTCAACGAAAATGGCGATCGAGCTGGTCGGCGTGTTCCATTCCTCCTGGTATGTGCGGAACGGAACCATCACGAAGTTATCCTCGGAGACGCCGAACACGGTGCCAATCACCGCGGCCACGCCCACCACCTGGTAGCTGAACGATTCCACGCGAACCGTTTTGCCCACCGGATCGATGTTCGGAAAAAGTTTCGTGGCCACGTCGTTGCCCAGCACGCAGACCGGCGAACGATGGTCATCGTCCGACGATGTCAGCCCGCGGCCGGTGGCAATCTCGACGTCGCGGATGTCCAAGTAATTGGCCGTCACGCCGATCAAGTCCGCATTTTCATTCAACTCATTTCCATACCGGGCGTCGTGCGTGGAGTCTTGTTCCGCGGCGACCTGTTGCGCGAGTTGCATGCGGTCCTTCAGCAAGTCGTAATCGGCCGCAGTCAAGCGGGGCCGCCTCTGTGCCTTAAACCATTGTTGCGCGTTGGTGATGATTCCGAAGCGGGTGACGACGAAACTGTTCGCGCCGAGGTTGGCGATCTTCGTCGCAACGTACAGGTTCAGGCCGTTGACCACGGACATCACGGCCACCAGCGTGGTGACCGCCAGAATGATGCCCAGCAGGGTGAGGAAACTTCGCAGCTTGTGCACGCGCAGGGTATCGAGGGCGAGCACGAGCGTCTCGCCCACCGCCACGCCAGTCGCCCGTGAGGCGCCACGTTTCCAGAACATTGTCTTGGTCTTACGACCCTCTTTCATTTGTACGATTTCCAGCGCCTAAAGTTTCGGCGGCGGCGCGTTTGGTAGCCGAGATCTCGCCGTCTTCTGGCGGATGGGAACCTCCTCTAGAATACCTGTGCAACGCGCTTGTGGCTAAGAGAATCACATTCGTTGGGGTGTCACGAACGTCCGTGAGCGATCGGAACAGCCGAACTCGATGAAATACGCGTTAGCAACGCTTCTCGTGGCCGTCGCCTTCGCCGCGGCTCCGGCAACTTGCGCGCCGCCCGCTGTGGGTGTCTCGCAACAACCAATGTCGCCGGACGAAGCCAAGGCTTTGTCCGCGCGCGTAATCGCCAATCAACATCAGAACGACCAGCTTCTGGATCAATACGAACGCATCGAGCACACCTGGATCCGCGCTTCGGCTGCCGACAAACCCGTCACTCAGGAAACTCTCAATCGCATTCTTCCGACCGGCACCGGAATCATGCGCCTGCCACTCGCGGCGCCCGATAAACCCGCCAACCCGACCGCATATCGCGGGCAACTGGAGTATCTGGCCAAGGTGCTGGCGTTGGTGGCGCAGCCCGACGCCACGGAGCACCAAACGCTTGAACGCTATCGCAAGCGCCAGCAGGAACGCTCCGACTTGGTCTTCGGCGTAGCCAACGCTTATCGCTTTTCTTGGCTCGGGCGGGAGATGCGCGACGGCAAGCCGACGGTCAAATTGCAAATGGACCCGAATCCCGGCTTCAAGCCTACTAACTACACCGCCCAAGTGCTCCCGCATGTTCGCGCCGTCGTGTGGGTCGACGAATCCTCCGCGCAAGTGGTGCACATGGAGGCGCAAGTGATAAGCGACGTGTGGTTTGGCGCGGGCATTGTCGCCAAACTCTATCGCGGCGGCCGCTTCGTCATGGATCAAGCCGAGGTGGCCCCGGGCGTCTGGGAGCCGACCCGCTACCAATACGATTTCGACGGCCGGAAATTCGTGTTCCCGTTCGGGGATCACGAAACCATCGAATTCAGCCGCTACCGCCGCGTCGGCCTTCCCGCGGAGGAGTTGCAGGCCGTCCGTAATGAGTTGAACACCCCGTCCGGCGATCCTCCGCGGCCTTAACCCGGCAGATTTATAATGAAGCTAGCCCGGTTAGCGACCTGCGAGGGATTAGGACGGCTGCGATGAAAACCTCACATCTTCACGTTGCAATGCTGCTATTGCTAGCAGGGACGCTGGCGGTGCGCCCGGCAAATTTGCGCGCCCAGGCGCCATCGGCTTCGACCGGAAGCCAGACGCCCGGCGCTTCGCAAGCTCCCGCTCCGGCGCCGGCAGCGACACAGAAAAAAGTTTGGACGAACGACGACCTGGACCAATTGCGCGACCAGGGCGGAATCTCCGTAATCGGCAAGTCGAGCGCCCCAAACGCCGCCACACCCCAAAACGGTCCGGCTCAGCCCGCAAAACCCGCAGTGGCGCCCAAGCTTCCCAAAGAGAAAGATCCAGAATGGTATAAGGAGCAGCTCGCCCCGCTGTACACCGCGCTCGACCGCATCAACTCTGAAATCGCGGCGGCGCAATCGGCCGTCGATGGCGAAACCCGCGGAGACGCCGGGGTATCCATGGGCGCCCGCGCCCCAGCCGGCACGCCGCAAGAACAACTGGTGGCGCTCCAGAAGCAACAGCAAGACATCCAAACGAAAATAGACAACTTGCTCGACCAGGCTCGCCACAACGATCTCCCGCCCGGCGACCTGCGCTGATCGCGTCCGCACGATTTCGCCTGAATTGGAAATGCTGTAGCGCGCAGCACAGCCAACATGCACGCAATCTAGTGCGCAGCCGGCGTGTCGCTGGACCTTAGCGCGCTCGACTCGGCAGGGCTCCACGCTTCCGGCAAGCGCGTCTCGTGCGTGCCCGGAGCGGCGAACTGAATGGCAAGCGTCCGCCGTGCAGCGTCCCACTCAGCAAACTCAAACAGCGTCTCCTTCTTAAGCCGCCGGAAGCCGTACCCCGCGGCTTGAAACACGGCGCGATGCTCGAACCACACCACCGCGATTGTGCCCAGCAGAAAGAAGCGATGCAGCGCGCTGCGCACGCGATCGAAAACGCGGCGCCGCGGCGCAGTCAATCGCGCCATCATTGACGCTTGATATCTCAGGTGTGTCGCTTCGTCGTCGAGAATTCTTTTGCAAATCGTCTTCAGCACCGGCGACCCCGTAGCGTCGCGCAGCGCACGGTAGTACGGCACCGCGATGAACTCCGCCGTCACCAGAACCGCCAGCGAAAGTTCGAGGCCGGCCAATCCACGCAACTTGCGAAAAATGGTGTCCACCCAATGCCGCCCGGCCACCGCAATGCCCTGCGATTGCATGAACGCTTCAAGGTACCGGCTGTGTTGTTGCTCTTCCTTGATAAACAGATCGAGCGCGGCCACGAAAAAAGGATCGTTCACCGATCTCCCGTATTTTCTTCCGCGGTTCAGAAGGCGCTGTCCCTTCGATCCTTCTCCGAGCTGAAATTGTTGGATGGATTTCGCGATCGTGGCGATTTCTTCGGGCGTCAACTGAACGGCTGTAAGGTGAGACACATAAATTGCGGTCATGCTGCGCAGAAAAAAGCGCGCAATCCATCGCCTGGACTCCGCGCGCCCATCAACTTTTTGAATCATGATCCGCTATGCGTAGCACTTCCGATTCCAAACGATCGCGCGGATTGCACACGCCAAGGCTTCGGCGTTTTCGAGGGGAATGAACACGTTAGAAACACCGCGAAAAGCCCGCAAGGACTGAAAATGAACTTCCCTTGCGGACGATCCATGTCCGGCCTGACACGCGTCGCGTCAAATTGAACGCGGTTAGGAGCGGCCCCAGCCTGATGAATGTTCCTCTTTGTCACAGCTTCACTACGCCCGCTGGCAACCGATCGACGCGGCCGCATACTCTATTCGATGTTTTGTTGACGTCCAGGAACGTTGCGCAAACATAGTTTCGCCAGTCGCACCCGGAGGTTCTAACCTCAATACGAGCATGGATTGGCATCACTCCGGGGCTGTGCACGTCCCAGCCTGCGGTGCCGTACTGCGAGGCTCGATCACTGAGAACGTGGATGGCCAGAAGTTCACACCGCGAATTACTGTTCGAGTACAACCCTCAGCCGATGTATGTGTTTGATCTGCGCAGCCTGCGATTCCTAGCCGTCAATCAAGCTGCGATCAAGAATTACGGCTATACGCGCAAGGAATTTCTGCGAATGAACGTCAAAGACATACGTCCCGCCGAAGACGTCCCCGGTTTTCTGAAGACATATGCAAAAGGGAAAGGAAAGATAAGGGAAAAAGGCACGTGGCGGCACATCAAGAAAGACGGGACGCCGATCGACGTCGAGATCACCGCGGCGAATATCACATGGGAAGGACGGAGGGCGCAGATCGTCGTTGCCAACGACATCACCGAGCGCAAGCGCGCGGATGAGGCTCTCTCTGAGGAGCGCAGGTTGCTGCGCGCGCTGATCGACAACATGCCCGACTACATTTACGTCAAGGATGCCGCGGGCCGGTTCGTTGTGGCAAACCGCGGCGTCGCCGCGCTTATGGGATTCAAGAATCCCGACGAGTTGCTCGGCAAAACGGACTTCGATTTTTTCCCGAAAGAACTTGCATCCGGCTACTTTTCCGACGAGCAAGCACTCGTTCGCTCCGGCGAGCCGGTGATGAATGAAGAAGAGAGGACGGTCGACGCCCAAAAACGTGCGAAGTGGACCTCCACATCGAAAGTCCCGTTGCGCAATCAGCAAGGCGAGGTGACCGGGATTATCGGAATCGGCCGCGATATCACGCGGCGCAAGCAAGCAGAGGACGCGCTCCGAGCCGAGCAAGAATTGTTGCGCACGTTGATCGACACCTTGCCCGACCGAATTTACGTGAAGGACGCCAAGAGCCGCTGGCTGGTGGCCAACCGCGCGCTTGCCGATCTTGTGGGAGCGAAGAATCCCGAGGATATGCTCGGGAAAACGGACTTCGATTTTTTTCCGAAAGAACTTGCATCGGCCTTCTTCGCCGACGAGCAAGCCATACTGCAATCCGGCGAGGCCCTGGTAAATCGGGAAGAGCGGTCGGTGGACGCCCAGGGAAACCCCAAGTGGACCTCGACGTCGAAGGTGCCCTGGCGCGACGAACTCGGCGGCGTGATCGGAATCATGGGAGTTGGCCGCGACATTACCCGGCGCAGGATCGTCGAAGAGGAGTTGCGCGAGACAAATCAGGCCTTAAAAGCGCTGGTGGACGCGTCTCCGGCGGCCATTGTGCGTGTCGGCCGCGACTCCAACATCACACTCTGGAGTTCAGCGGCCGAACGAATGTTCGGATGGAGCGAGAAAGAAGTCCTCGGCAAACCTGTTCCGTCGGTCCCCGCCTGGCACCTGCCCACCTACCGCGCTCTTCGCGAAAAAGTGTTTGCAGGGGAGAGCGTATCGAATCACGAGGCGGGAGCCGTCCGGAAGGACGGCTCCGCGTTTGACGTCATTGTTTCAATGGCGCCTTTGCGTGACGCCGCGGGCGAAATTCGCGGAGCGATCGACATCGCACTCGATATCAGCCGTCGCAAAGCCGCCGAAGCCCAGCTCCACCTGCACGCCGCCGCCCTGGAGTCGGCCGCGAATTCAATCGTAATCTCCGACAAGTCTCGCCACATTCTGTGGGCGAACCCCGCCTTTACGGCTCTGACCGGATATTCACTCGAAGAGGCGGTCGGGCAAACCTTTGACATCTTCAATTCCGGCAAACACCCCCAGGAGTTCTTCGAGCAACTGTGGGAAACCGCCGCAAACGGTCAGGTGTGGCACGGTGAAATCATCAATCGCCGCAAAGACGGGGTGCTCTATACCGAGGAACAAACCGTCACACCGGTGCGCAATGAAGCGGGCGAGATCACCCACTTCGTCACGATCCAGCAGGACGTCACCGAGCGCAAGCGCACCGAAGCTGAGCACGTGCGCCTGATAACCGCCATCGAGCAGTTGGCGGAGGCCGTGGTGATCACCAATACCAGCGGAGAGATCGAGTACGTCAACCCAGCATTCACAAACATCACCGGGTATAGCCAGGACGAGGTTTTGGGACAGAACCCCAAGCTGCTGAAATCGGGAAAACAGGACTCTGCGCTCTACAAGCAGCTTTGGGAGACCATCCTTAAAGGGCAACCGTGGCACGGTGAACTCATTAACAAGAGAAAGGACGGAACGCTTTATACCGAAGAAATGGCCATCGCCCCGGTGCGCGATGCGCGGGGCGCAGTCGCTCACTTCGTCGCCATTCAACAGGATGTAACCTCGCGCAAATCCCTGGAAGGACAGCTTCAGCAAGCGCAGAAAATGGAATCGATCGGAAGACTCGCCGGAGGCGTGGCTCACGACTTCAACAATCTGCTCAGTGTGATTATCGGTTACAGCGACGTCCTTGTGGGACACCCTGGCCTGGATCTCCGCGCGCAGAAACAAATCGAGGAAATCAAGAAAGCCGGCGATCGCGCCGCCGGGCTCACCCGCCAGCTTCTGGCATTCAGCCGGCAGCAAGTGCTGGAACTGAAGGTTCTAAAGATCAACTCCATCATCGTAGAGACGGAGAAGATGCTCAAACGCTTGATTGGAGAAGACATCCAATTCCAAACGAAATTGGCGCCCGATATGGGATCCGTCAGAGTCGATCCGGGGCAAGTCGAGCAGATTCTGATGAACCTCGTCGTGAACGCGCGAGACGCTATGCCCAACGGTGGAAAGTTGCTGATCGAGACGCGCGAAGTCGAATTGGACGAGGAGTACGCTCGTTTCCACGCTCCCTGCGTTCCGGGCTGGTACGTCGCGCTGAGCGTGACGGATACCGGCACCGGCATGGACCCAAACACACTCGCGCATATTTTCGAACCCTTCTTCACCACGAAAGAAATCGGCAAGGGCACGGGATTGGGCCTTTCAACCGTGTACGGGATCGTCAAGCAAAGCGGCGGATACGTGTGGGCCTACAGCGAACCCGGGCAAGGCACGGCATTCAAAATCTATTTGCCGCGTGTCGATCAGCCGGAGCATCAGGTGCAGCCGAGCGAAGCGGCGCCGGAGGAATTCATCGGATCGGGGACTGTTCTGGTGGTGGAGGACGATGAATCCGTGCGGGATCTGATTTGCAATATCCTGGAGCACTCCGGATACACGGTTCTGGAAGCCAAGAGCGCTGCCTTCGCTCTCGCGCTCGCTCAGCAGCATCCGACTATCGATCTCGTGCTCACCGACGTGGTGATGCCGGAAATGAACGGGCCGGCAATGGCCAAGAAACTCGAGGAGATGAAGCCTGGGCTGAAGGTGCTTTTCATGTCCGGATACGCCGGCAGCTTTGCAGCCGCTCGCGGCCTTCTTGCCGAAGGTACGCCCTTGCTTCAGAAGCCATTCACAAAGAACGTGCTCTTGAAAAGACTCCGCGAAGCGCTGGAACCACAACCAGAACACAAACTAGTTTAAGGGCACTCACTGTAACAATCCCGCGACGCAATCGATCACGCCCAGCAAATCGCCCAGTCCGTCTGCCGCGCCGCCAAACTCCGCTTCGTCAACCTTGCGCCTTGCGGGTAATATAGCGTCTCTCGCGAAGCCCAGGAGATTGCATGGCGTCTGCGCCCGCCGGTCCGATTGCATCGTCGCCGCCCCTACAGATTGAGGGGTTGGTCAAGCGCTTCGGCAAGGTGACTGCCGTCGATGGCATCACGCTGGAATTGCGCGTCGGCGAATGCCTGGGTTTGCTCGGGCCCAATGGCGCGGGCAAGACCACGCTGATCCGCAGCATTGTCGGCCGCGTTATTCCGGATGCTGGCCGCGTCGCGGTGTTTGGCTATCCAGCCGATTCAGCCGCGGCTCGCGCGGCGCTGGGATGGGTGCCGCAAGAGCTGGCCGTCTATCCGCGGCTGACGTGCAAAGAAAATCTAGAATCGTTCGGGCGATACCACGGCCTGGCCGGAACTCGCCTTGAAGAATCCGTTGCGTGGTGTCTCGATTGGTCGTCGCTGCAAGACCGCGCCACGGAGTTGGCCAGGAATCTTTCCGGCGGGATGCGGCGCCGGCTGAACATGGCGGCCGGAATCATTCACCGGCCCAAGCTGGTGCTGATGGATGAACCGACCGTCGGAGTGGACCCGCAATCGCGCAATCGCATTTTTGAGATGATCGAAACGCTCCACGGCGAAGGGACCGCGATCATCTACACCACGCACTATATGGAGGAAGCGGAGCGGCTGTGCGATCGCGTCGCCATCGTGGACCACGGGCGCGTGATCGCCCTGGGTACCAACGCGGAACTTGTCCACAACGCTTTCGCATCGCGCAGCCAGGTGGAGGCGCACTTCGCGGGCCCCTCCGATGGAGTGGCTGCGTGGGTCGCGCAGCGCGGCGGGCGATTGGTGGATTCCACCGCGCAGTTCACCGTTGAGCGCCCCACGGAGATTGCCGGCTTGCTGGACGGTGCCGCCAAGGCCGGCTTGGAAGTGGTTGATGTGTCGCTGCACCGTCCGAATCTGGAGTCGGTGTTTCTGCATTTGACGGGAAGGGAGTTGCGCGATTGATCGTTCCCATTATTCGCACCGCCATGGTTGGCCTGCGCCGCGATCGAGCCGCGCTGGCGTTGAGTTTCGTCTTGCCGATCGTTTTCTTCAGCATCTTTGCCATCATCTTCGGCGGGCGGCGCGACACCGTGCCGAAAATCAAGGTCATCGTAGTGGACCAGGACCAGAGCCCCGCATCGCAACAGTTGGTAAAGGGTTTTCAGCGCGAAGGCTCGCTGGTGATCATGACGAGCCCCGCCGCCAAGAAGGGCGTGCAGCAACCGGACTACACGGCGGCGACTGCGGAAGCCGCGGTGAAGGCAGGCGATGCGCCGGTGGCGCTGATCATTCCCAGTGGCTTCGGCGCAAATCCAATTTCGTTTTCTTCCGGCGGCGGCCAAGACCGCACAGCAATCGAACTGCTGAGCGACAGCAGCGATCCGGTGGCGCCGCAGATGGTCGCTGGCCTTCTACAGAAAGTCGCCATGACCTCCATGCCGGACGTCATGGCGGAGCAAGGATCTAAATACACCGGGCAGTGGATCGGCGGATTCACGCCGGCGCAGCAGAAGCAGATGGACGCCGGCCTTGAACGTCTGCGTCAGCGAGAGGCCGCGGGAACTGCCGCCGGAAACGCCAGCCCCACTGCCAACAGTAGCAACGGCGAGATCGTCGCCGTCAAAACCATTTCTGTTCTCGGAAACCATAAAGACAACGACACGATTTCTTTCTATGCCGCCGCCATCGGCGTGATGTTTCTGCTGTTCACGGCGAGCGGCGCGGCCGGGTCGCTGTTAGACGAAGTCGAAAGCGGCACGCTGGATCGCGTGCTCAGTTCGCGCGTCACGATGACGGCGCTGTTGGGCGGCAAGCTGGCGTTCAACAGCTTGCTGGCGTTTTCACAACTCGTGCTGATGTTTCTGTGGGGTTGGGCCGTCTTCAAACTCGATTTCTTCGATCATATTCCCGGCTTCGTGGTGATGGGTGTGTGCACCGCATTCGCCGTCGGCGCTTTCGGCATTCTGCTGGCCAGCATCTGTCACACGCGCGCGCAACTCGGCGCGCTTTCCACGCTGGTGATTCTGATCATGTCCTCCATCGGCGGCAGCATGTTCCCCCGCTACCTCATGCCGGAGGCCGTGCAAAAAGCCGGCTTGCTCACGATCAACGCCTGGGCCATCGACGGTTTCACGAAAGTTTTTTGGCGCGATGAGCCGATCTCGCACCTATGGCCGCAGGTTTCCGTGCTCCTCGCCGTCGGCGTCGTCCTCTTACTAATCGCTCGCCGAATCGCCCGCCGCTGGGAATTCAGCTAGCTCAGCGCCGCTCGCGATGAGACTCACTCAACAACAAGAGTGATGACGTTGCTCTTTCCGTTGGCATTTGAAACGTAGATCTCACATGGACCCGCTGGGATCGAGGCCGGCACCTCGATCCGCAAGTAGCCTCCGTTCATGGAAACTTGCGCCGCAATTGATTGGGTACCAAACCACACATTGTTTTCGATCTGAAGACCGCGGGCATATATCGAAATCGTTTGGCCGTGGCGAATCGTCGATTCCGAGAGTGGCTGATTATTTTGGTCGTAAATCGCCAGTATATTCAGAGATTGCGGCGGAAGAACGGACACATCGACTGCGTTTGATTTTCCGTGGACGTTCTCGACGAAAACTTGATAATTTCCCGGAACCAGATTCTGGGGCAGTAGGAAGAGCATCTCCGAGCCGTTCTTGCTTGCGGCCGGCACGGCGCTAGACCCGAACCACACGGTGTCCTCCGAAAGGAATCCATGCCCGTAGATCTCCATGGGCCCGCCTGCGTAGACTTTGGGAGGAATGCGCTTCCCAAACGAGAATTGCGTCGAGTTATTCACCGCGATGAATTCTGGGGGCGTGAACGGATACTGTGCCGCCGCGGGCGGCGTGATGATCTGAAACGTTTTGCCGCCGTCGGTGGTTGCCAGCAATTCCTTGCCGGCAAACCTCGCTGCCGGCTGGTCGAGATAAGTTGCCCATCCGTTCGCATCGTCAAAGAAATCGGCGCTCTCGAGTTGGCCACCCAGTGGGAGCCCCGGTGCAAAGCCGGGAAAAATGATTTGGTTGTCGGCTCGAATTGTTGTCTGCTTCGTCTCGAAGTCGAACAGAATCCAGATGATGTGCGTTTTGCCAAACGCCGGGCCGCCGTCGGATTCATCAAGTTTCGAAAACTGCCACCTCTTGCCGCCATCGTGCGTAACGCAACCCAGAAGATGATAGGTTTCCGCGTCTGGGGATCCGCCAGCAACGTCCGCAGCAAGCATTCCCTCGGCCGTGTTTCTGAATTTCAGGGCAATGAATTGCCCCTTGGCCACATCGCTCGGAAGTGTTATTGCGACGTCTTGCCAGTGTGCGCCACCGTCACGGGTGGCCCAGAGATGGTTGCGTATCTGGTCGGGAAACATAGGGCCGCCTTTCGGGTCTCCAATCATCCATCCATCGCGCGCCGATACGAAGTCCATCGGCCCGTTGCCAGGGGGATCGGGCAATCGCTTCCAAGTCTTCCCACCATCTGCGGTTGCGAGGAGCGCATACACCGTGGAATCCCTTTCCGCCAAGCTCCAGAGAATCCATCCATGCTTGAGATCGGAGAAGAAAATCTCACCAGGAAACATGTCATCCAGCAGCTTGTAGATGGGTTTTTGAAACTCGAGAGTTCGCCAGGTCATTCCGCCATCGCTTGTGGAAAGCACATAGGACCGGGTGTCGTTATCGGCGTCGACGGTATCCGCTGAGAGCATCCAGCCGTGCGCGCGATCCACGAAAAAGACATCTCCAATATTCCGCGTTGGCAACTGGGCGGGTGTAATGTCTCGCCAATTCTGTCCATTGCTTTCCGTCCAGTAGAGGCTCCCGATCGGACACCCCTCGCCCGGCGCAAGATAATCGGCGCGCTGATCTACAACGGCCCATCCTGTGTTGAGCGAGACCAACTTTGCCCGGCTGAGGATTCCGCGACAGTTTGGATTCAGCGTTGGCGAATTCTGGGCGAGAGCATTGCTTGGAGACACGGCGAAAACGATGGCTGCCACGCCGAGAAGGGTCAACCGTTTTAGGAGAGGTCCTTTTTTCGCCATCTTTTTCACCCTCCTTAAATCCTTTTGTCCGGCCTGCTGTCTGGGAAGGAAAGGCGCACAAGCCTCGATTCGATGACAAGCGCAGCACGCCGTTGCCCACTACACAATGCGCTTAGTCCAAAGGGTTTGCGGGAATTGTGGGCCGGCGAGAGAGTGGCCGTCCAGACACATTGTGGCGCTGAGGCCACTCAGGCATCTGTACCGCAAGGACGCGCGGCGCTTCACGTTGCAGGTTTCACGCGTCGGCAGTTGGTCGCGGAATCTGCCCTTCGCGTCCGCCCTGCCTCAGGCCGTGTGCGAACGGCCGCGCGCCTCGCAGCTACGGTTTCGCAGGCGGCGCTGCCGGGGCCGGCGGCGCGGTTGGAGGCGGTGCGGTCTGCTGAGCGGCCGGCCGCGCAAACTTGCTCTCGTCCGCGGGCACATTGATTTCGATTTTGCTCAGGCGCTCGGTTGTGGAAGAGCCGGGCTGCGTCTTGCACACGGTGAACGGCAATTTCAATCCGCCGCCGGCATCGCGCCAGTCGCTGAAATCGCCCTGGATGGGATTGTTGCCGATCGGGCTGGGCGCCACGAACGCGTAGCGCAGCAGCAGCCCGCTGTCGGAGTCAAACATCAATCGCTCTCTTGGCCCTCCGCCGGCGGGAATTGCCATCACCACGTAAACTTTGTGATCGCCGATCTGGTCCATGTTCGGAGCCACGGTCAATCGCGTGAAGTTTTTGCGGATATCGAGCAGCCAGCCCATCGCCGCCGCGCGCTTCATCTCGACCAGCCGCGTTCCCTCCAGGTCGCGCACCTGCCCGCGCGCATCCTGCAGCCAGAAATCCGTGCCGTTGGTGCCTTCCGTTGTCGCGCCGTCTTGTCCACCGAGCGATATCCAGCGCTTGTTCGGCGCTTCCTGCATGATCGCCAGCGCGCCGGACTGAATCGCGGCACCCTCGCCTTCAACCGTCACCGTTCCTTCAGCCTTGTAGCTCGTCAGCTTCGCGATCGCGTCGGCCCCGCCGATGGCTTGCGTGTATTTATCGATGATCTGATCCGCCGTTGGTGCAGGTGCCGACGCCGGAGCCGCGGACGCCGCATTCGACCCCGCGCCAGGTCCGCCCGGCCCTCCCGGCCCTCCCGGACCCATCCCCGGCATTGCCGGCATCGCGGCCATCGCCATCTGCCCTTCTTCCGGAATCGCAGGCACGCCCACAGGATGCGCGGCGCCGCGATGGCAGGTATTGCACGTCACTTCAACGCGCCCCTGGAAGCTTGTTTTATTAATATCCATCTCCATCTGAATCATGGAGCGCGCCGTGTTCTTGGGTTTCTTGCTGTCGTCTTCAAAATTGGGGATCACGTGGCAGAAGTTACAATGCACGCCGAGCGACGTTGAGATGAACTCCATCGACGAAATCAATTGGTCGGCCGGCGCGTCCTTCAGCACGGTCACGTTCATGTAGACATCGCCCGCAGTTTTCGCCGCAGCGGCGGGCGCAGCGCTTTGCGGCGCGCCAGTTTGTGGCGCAGCAGCAGCGGCCGTCGCGGCCGGAGCCGCAGCACCCGGCGCCGCAGCAGGCGCCTGCGCGCGCGACACCCTGGGCGCGGCAATCGCCAGCGCCAAGCCCGCCGCCAGCACGATTCCCGCACAGCTCAAAATCCTCGCCTTGCGACCTCGCTCGAATTCGCTTTTCATCTCGCCCCCATCGCTCGCATCCGTTTTGCGGCCCGGACAGAGTACTACAACTAAGGTACCGGCGGAATCGTGTCTGGTGTCCTATTCCCCGGTGCGCGCCCTGTTGCCATCATCGCTGTCACGGGTTGGGCGCGGCTTCGCGGGGACGACGCGCCCGAGTTATCGGGAACGTAGGCGAGCAGCCCAACCCGCTTCCTTCCCATTTCCCCTTCGCCTCGCATCGCGCGCTGCTGCAAGATCCCATCCAATTCACGTCGCCCACCGGCTGCGATGTTAATATCCTCCGTCCGTGCTTCACTTTTTTCGGAGGCAGCAATGAATCTGAAGCGCAGCCGCTTCATCACCTGGGCGTTCACGTTCGCGCCGCTGTTTTTCATACCCGGCATGGTCGCGGCGCAGGGAGGGGCACCCCCGCCGGCGCAGTCCGCGCCCGCGCCGCAATCGCTGTCGCAGCCGAGCGCCGATTCCGCGCTGCCCACATTGTTCATCGTCGGCGACTCGACCGCCAACGTCGCGCCGGTCCCCGCCGATGGCGCAAAGCAGCGCGTCGGCTGGGGCGCGACTTTCGCCGCGTATTTCGATCCGGCGAAAATCCGCGTGGTGAATGCCGCCAGCGCCGGCCGCAGCAGCCGCACGTTCATGCAAGAAGGAAAATGGACCGCCGTCGTCGACCAGTTGAAGCCCGGCGATTTCGTCCTCATTCAGTTCGGTCACAACGATGGCGGCTCCCCCACCGAGCCTCCCGCGCGCGGCTCGCTGCCCGGCATCGGAGACGACACGCAGGAAGTGACGCACGCCGACGGCACCAAGGAAATCGTGCACACCTTCAGCTGGTACACGCGCAAGTTCATCGACGACGCGCGCGCCAAGGGCGCCACGCCGATCGTGCTCTCCGTCACCGTGCGCAACATTTGGACCGACGGCAAGGTCGAGCCCGGCCTCGGGCAATTCCGCGAGTGGGCCGCGCAAGTCGCGCTGCACGAGCGCGTGGATTACGTGGACCTCACCGGCATCGTCGTGCGCGAGTACCAAAAGCTCGGCCCGGACAAAGTCGCGGCGTTCTTCCCGCTCGATCACACGCACACTGACGCCGATGGCGCCGCACTGAACGCGCGCAGCGTCGTCGCCGGCCTGAAGTCGCTGCCGGATACGCCGCTCACCGCGTACCTTTCGGCGCAAGGCGCGGCCGTGCCGTCCGTCGATGAAGCGCTGCTCGCGCTGCCCGCGAATCCCAAGCTCGCCACGCTGTGGATCATCGGCGATTCCACCGTGCGCAATGGGCAAGGCGACGGCGCGAACGGACAGTGGGGTTGGGGCGACGAAATCGCGCCGTACTTCAACACCGCGAAGATCAACGTGGTGAATCGCGCGCTCGGCGGACGCAGCAGCCGCACGTTCTACAACTTCCTGTGGCCCACTGTGCTGGCGATGATCAAGCCCGGCGACGTCGTCATCATGCAATTCGGCCACAACGATTCCAGTCCGCTTGACGATAAAGCCCGCGCCCGCGGCACGCTTTCCGGCAACGGCGAAGAGACGCAGGAAATCTCCAATCCCATCACGCGCAAATCCGAAGTCGTGCACACCTTCGGCTGGTACGAGCGCCAAATCATCGAGCAGACGCAAAGCAAGCACGCGACAGCAATCGTGTGCTCGCTGATTCCGCGAAAGACATGGACGGACCGCCCGGAGGGCGATGCTTCAATCAGCAGGAAGATTGTTCGCGCCGATTACGCCGAATGGTCAAAAGAAGCCGCGGAGCAAGATCACGCGCTCTACGTCGATCTGAACGCCATCATCGCCGACCAATACGACGCGCTCGGCCAGCAAAAAGTGGAAGCCTTCTTCGCCGACCCCAACACGCACACGAATTTAACCGGCGCAAAAATGAACGCGGAAGCCGTCGTCGCTGGTCTAAAGGGTTTGAAACACGATCCGCTGAAGAAATATTTTTCGCCCGCGGGCAAAGCCGTGAAGCCCGCGATGGTTTCGTAGCGGAGGCCTTCAGGCCTCCAGCCTTTTCTCGACGAACCAAGATGGAAGCCTGAAGGCTTCCGCTACGACTTCCAATCCAGCAGCGAACGCCCAGCGTAGGCGCCTCAATAAATCCACGGCACCAACCGCCACGTGCGTGCGCGGTAGGCATCGTACTCCGCGCCGAAATGCGCGTGCAGCAACCGCTCCTCGGCGCGCATCCGCGCCACCAACGGCACCAGCAGCAACGCCACCAGCGCCACGCCCACTCCGGAGCGGAACGCCAGCACCCATCCCAGCGCGCTCGTCAGCGTTCCCAAGTAGCTCGGATTGCGGATCACGCCGTAAATGCCGTGCGTTTCCAATGTGTGCCCCGCCTGAATCGCCACCAATCCGCTGAACCGATTCTTCAGCACATACACCGGCCAAATCCGCAGCAAGCCGCCCGCCAGCATCACCGCCACGCCCACCCAGCGCGTCGTGTCGCTATCGATCGTCCAAAACCCGATGCGGTCGGTGTACGCGGAGAAGAAAGCCACCGCCAGCGCAATCACGCCGAACGCGCCCAGCACCCAGCGGTTGCTGCGGTCTTCCTGCTCGCCCGGATTCATGCCGCCGCCGGACGGCACCGCCACCGCCGACAGCACCACCGTCACCACCGCCACCGCTCGCAGCGCCGGATGCGCAAAAAACGCTCCCCATCCGCCCCATCCCAAAATCGCCAATCCAAACTGCACCACGATTGATACGATTCCGGTAACGATAATCTTCACGCTGCTCATTCCCGTTTCCCCTCGCGCTTGCGCCCCCATCCTAGCATTGCCCGCGCCGCCGCGATTCGATCCATTCGTAGCGGAGGCCTTCAGGCCTCCAGACTTTTTATAGAACGATCGTGGAGGCCTGAAGGCCTCCGCTACGACGTCCAATCCAGCCACGTCCGCAGATACGCGCACGTGGCCAGTTGCAACTGGAGTTGCAACTGGACCCCCACCCCCCATGTTTTTTGGAAGTGTTGATTATGGAAGGCTTAAAGTCAAAAATCATGGAAGTGTTGATTATAGAAGACTTCAAATGGCCACTAATGAGCGAGATACAAAATGTGCAAGAATTCTTGGAAGTGTTGATTCTAAAGATACTTAGGTCGGACTTAAGCCCTGCATAATCAACACTTCTGGGAAATGCTGCTAGTTGCAACTGACTGTTGCAACTGGACGTGTCGCCGAACGGTGCGAATGGCTGGCGCGGGTGGTCCGTCGAATCGTGCGGGAAAATGCTGCGCGAGCGGGCGGTCGGAGGGGTTTGTGTCAAGCTCATGCGAGAGCTTAGCACGGATGATTACTCTGCGTCAATAGGTATTCATGGGTTAGTATTCGAATAGAAGTATTCGAAGAGCCCCGCTAAGGTCCCGTCGCGAAGCATGCCTCTGGTATCGCCGTCGGTTCTGAGTGCCGGCGCGGATCATTGTAGGAGAATGTTAAAAGTATCTGCTGTGATTATACCGTGCGTACTAAATTCCCCGCTGAGTTATAATGCTGGCCTAAAGGCGAGAGGCGCCTTCTGAATCTTTCGAGGAGGTCTTCGTGGCTTTCAATCATAGGCACTATGTTCCCATCCTCAAGGGAAAGCGCGCTGAGTTTCCGGCCCTCGGGTTGCTCGGGTCGAAAGAAGGGATTACCCCGCTGATTGAGTCGGTTCCGTCCGCGGATGCTGCCACCGTGGCGCGGCGCATGGCTGCCCACTGGCCCGATGACGCTGAGTATTGGATTTGACCAGCCCGAGTTTTTGTACCACGGTGAATGAGAGAGTCTACATCACTGATCGGACCGGCTTTTTTGTACCAACCCTAGGGTGAGTTTTCGGCTGTTTGCAATCCAATGAGATCGCGGCT